>NZ_BAAALF010000028.1:0-7995 GCF_039528135.1 Kitasatospora nipponensis
GGCAGCGCCCGGCGGTCCACCTTGCCGCTGGGGGTGAGCGGCAGCGCGTCCAGCACCGTCCAGGCGGTCGGCACCAGGTGGGCGGGCAGGGTGTCCGCCAGCTCGGCGCGCAGGGCGGCGGTGGAGAGCCGCTGCCCCTCGACGGCGACCAGGTAGGCGGCGAGCGCCGCGTCCGGTTCGCCGGCCCGGTGCACCACCACGGCGGCCTCCGCGACCTGCGGGTGCCGGCGCAGGGCGTGCTCGACCTCGCCCGGCTCGATCCGGAAGCCCCGGATCTTGACCTGGTCGTCCGCCCGCCCGTGGAAGTCCAGCGTGCCGTCCGCCCGCGCCGAGACCAGGTCGCCGCTGCGGTACATCAGCCCGTGGCCCGGGACCTGCCGGAACCGCTGCGCCGTCAGGTCCGGCTGCCCCAGGTAGCCCAGCGCCAGCCGCGCGCCGCCGATCCACAGCTCGCCGCGCTCGCCCAGGGCCACCGGCGCCAGCCGCTCGTCCAGCACCGCGACGCTCGCCGCGCCGATCGGGCGCCCGATCGGCGGCGGACCCGCGCAGTCCTCCTCGCGCACCCGGTGCAGGGTGGTGAAGGTGGTGGCCTCGGTCGGCCCGTAGGCGTTGCGCAGGTCGAGCCAGGGGAAGGCCCGCAGCACGGTGCGCGCGTGCTGCGCGGAGAGCGCCTCGCCGCCGACCACCAGGGTCCGCAGCACGCCGAAGATCCGGGACTGCCGGGCGGCCAGCTGGTGGAAGAGCGCGGTGGTCAGGAACGCGGTGGTGACGCCGAACCGCTCGACGTCGCGGGCCAGTTCCTCCAGGGTGGGCCGCTCCTCGGGGGAGACCATCAGCGCCGCGCCCTGGGCGAGCGGGGCCCAGATCTCGAAGGTCGAGGCGTCGAAGGTGGTCGCCGAGTGGAAGAGCACCCGCTCGCCCGGGCCCAGCACCACCGCGTCCGGCGCGGTCACCAGGTCCGCGATCGCGCGGTGGGTGAGCTCGACGCCCTTGGGCCGTCCGGTGGAGCCGGAGGTGTAGAGCACCAGCGCGCGGGCCGCGGGGGCGTCGAGGCCGGGGTGCGGCGGGGTGGCGGGGGTGTCGTCGTCGGGCAGGTCGGTGTCGTCGAGGACCAGGATCCGCTCGCCGGGCAGCTTGGCCTCGGCCAGCAGCGCCTTGTCGCCGAGGGTCAGCCGGACGCCGGCGTCCTCGATCATCGCGGCGGTGCGCGGGCGCGGGTGGGCCGGGTCCAGCGGGACGACGTGGCCGCCCGCCCACCAGACGGCGAGCTGGGCGACGACCAGGCGGGTGGAGCGGGCGGCCAGCAGGCCCACCGCGCTGCCGGGGCCCACCCCACGGGCGGTGAGCGCGCCGGCGAGCCGGCCGGCGGCGGCCACCAGGTCGCGGTAGGTCAGCACGGTGCTGCCGTCGCAGACGGCCAGCGCCCGCGGGTGGTGCTCGGCGTGCCGGGCGATCAGCGCGGGCACGCCGGTGGCACCGGAGTCCGGGGTGCGGCCCGCGGTGGGGCCGGTGCGGTGGTCGGGGGTGCGAACGGCGATCGGATCGGGGGAGGACATGCGGGGTTCCCTTCCGGGCGCCCCGGCCGCGCGGGCCGGGGCACCCTGGTACGGCGTTCGGTCAGGAAGCGGCCGGGACGGGCGCGGTGGCGCTCGGGCGGCGGGCCTCGACCAGCTCCGCGAGCCGGCGCAGGTCGGGCTGGCGCAGCAGCTGGGGCGCGCGCAGCCGCACCCCGCACTCCTGTTCCAGGGCCACCAGCAGCCGCGAGGCGGCGAGCGAGTTGCCGCCCGCGTCGACGAAGTTGTCCAGCGGGCCGAGCGCGGGGCGGCCCAGCAGCTCCCGGCAGAGCCGCAGCACGGTCCGCTCGGTCGGCGAGGCGTCCGGCGCGGTGTCCGGTGCGGTGTCCGGCGCGGCGTCCACGGTGGCGCCGTCGGCGGGCCGGTTCTCCTCGGCCGCCAGCAGCGCGGCCCGGTCCACCTTGCCGTTGGCGTCCAACGGGAAGTCCTCGACCAGCCGGACGACGCCGGGCACGGCCTGCTCGGGCAGCCACCCGCGCACCTGCGCCAGCAGGTCGGTGCCGGTGGCCACCGCGTCGCGGGAGTCGGGCTGCACGAAGGCGACCAGCTGCACCACCCCGGCCACCCCGACCCGCGCGGCCACCACCGCGCGGCGCACCCGCGGGTCGCGCTCGAAGGCGGCCGCCACCTCGGCGGGCTCGATCCGCACGCCGCTGACCTTCACCTGGTCGTCGAGCCGGCCCTGGAACTCCAGCACCCCGTCCGCGCGCATCAGCACCCGGTCGCCGGTGCGGTAGACCCGGTCGATCGCCGCAGCGTCCGGCGCGGCGCCCGCACCGCCCGGCGCCGGGACGAACCGGCGCGCGGTGAGCACGGGGTCGAGGTAGCCCAGCGCCAGGCCGGCGCCGCCGATCCGCAGCTCGCCGGCGGTGCCGCGGGGCACCGGCCGGCCCTGCTCGTCGGTCACGAAGAGCGCCACGCCCGGCAGCGGGCGGCCGATCGGCGGCGCCTCGGCCCGGCTCGCGGCCTCGCCCTCACCACCGGGGGCCATCGTGTGCACGGTCGTCACCACCGTCGCCTCGGCCGGGCCGTAGGCGTTGTGGACGTGGGCGGTGACGTCCGCGGCCGGCCCGCGGCGCAGCCGGTCGCCGCCGACCGTCAGGTGCCGCAGCACCAGGCCCCCGGGCCAGGGCAGGTCGAGCACCGGCTCGGCCAGCGGGGTGGGCAGGATGGCGGCGGTGATCGCCGCCCGCCGCCACCAGCCGGTGAGCGCGCCCGGGTCCCAGCGCACCTCGTCGGGGGCCACGCTCAGCGCCGCGCCCGAGGTCAGCGTCGCCCACAGCTCCTTGAGGTGCGGGTCGAAGGCGACCCCGATCATCAGGCTGTGCCGGTCGCCGGGGCCCAGGCCGGTCAGGCCGCGGTACCAGCTCGACACCGTGCCGAGCGCGGCCTCGTCGACCGCCACCGCCTTGGGGGTGCCGGTCGAGCCGGAGGTCAGCACCGCGTAGAAGGTGCCGGCCGGCGCGCCCGCCGAACCCTGGGCCGGCGGGGCGAACGCGGCCACCGGGGCGGGGGCGGCGTCCGTGCCCGGCAGCGCCAGCGGCAGCCGCTCGGCGTCGCGGTGCGGGGGCGGCAGCTTCGCCGGGTCGCCGATCAGGCAGCCCAGCCGCAGGTTCCGCGCCACCGCCTGCAGCCGGCGCTCGCCGGGGCGCGGGCCGAGCGGCAGGTAGACGGCGCCCAGCCGGGCCACCGCCAGCGCGGTGGCGACCAGAGCCACCGAGTGGTCGAGGCAGACGCCCACCAGGTCGCCGGGGCGCACCCGGTCGCCCAGGGCGTCGGCCAGGGTGCCGGCGAGCCGGTCGAGTTCGGCGTAGCTCCAGCTCCGCTCGCCGTCGATCAGCGCGGGTGCGTGCGGGGTGCGGCGCACCCAGTCGAGGAAGAGGGCCTGGACCGCGGCCCGCTCGTGCGGGCCGCCGTGGGCGGTGCTGAGCGGCTGGCCCGAGGCGGGGTCGGTGACGGTGTCGTGGTCGGTCATCGTGGTCGGGTCGGTCATCGTGGTGCCTCCGCGTCGTGGTGGTGGGTCAGCCCAGGCCCATGGCCCGGGCGATGATCACCTTCTGGACCTCGGAGGTCCCCTCGATGATCGTCATCATCCGCACGTAGCGGTACAGGAACTCCAGCGGATGTCCGCGCACCCAGCCGGTGGCCCCGTGCACCTGCAACGAGCGGTCCACCACCCGCACCGCGGTCTGCGAGGAGGTCAGCTTCGCCAGCGCCGCGTTCTCCGGCGCCTCGGTCCCCTCGTCGACCAGCCGGGCGCAGGCCAGCGTGAGCAGCTTGGCGGCCTCCACCTCGGCCCGGCTGCTCACCAGGTGCTCCTGGACGTGCTGGTACTCGCCGATCCGAGAGCCGAACGCCTCCCGCTCGCGGGCGTACTCCACGCCCAGGCGCAGCGCGTACTCGGCGACGCCGTTGCACATCGCGGCGACCACCAGCCGCCCGCGCGAGAGGCTGTCCACGGCCAGCGCCATCGCTGCGCCCACGCCCTGCTCGCCGCCGATCACGGCCTCCATCGGCACCCGGACCTGGTCCAGCAGCAGCTCGTGCAGCGGCTCGCCGGACATGCCGTCGTAGCGCTGCCCGATCCGCAGGCCCGGCTGGTCCATCGGCAGGACGAAGGCGCTGGCGCCGCCGGTGGTGCCCTCGCCCAGGTCGGTGGCGGTGACCACCAGCGCGAAGTCGGCGTGCTCGGCGTTGCTGACGAAGGTCTTGCGGCCGCTGATCAGCCAGCCGTCACCGTCACGCTTGGCGGTGGTGGTGAGCCGGAAGGCGTCCGAGCCGGCCTGCGGCTCGGTCAGCGCCAGGCAGCGCGCCGCCTCGCCGCGCACCAGCGGCCTGAGGTAGCGCTCGACCTGCTCGGGCGTGCCGTGCCGCAGCAGCGGGCTGGGTCCGTCGGAGCCGGCCAGCGCGTACGGCGCCAGCGCGCAGCCGCTGCGGCCGGCCGCGTGGTGCAGCAGGACCACGGCGGTGAACGGCATCCCGGAGCCGCCCAACTCCTCGGGGTAGTCGCCGGCGTAGAAGCCGAGCGCGGCCGAGCGCCGGCGGGCGTAGGCCCGCAGGTCGGCCGGCGGCAGCTCGCCGCTCTCGGGCAACTCGGCCGCCAGCGGAACCAGTTCGCGGCGGATGAAACTCTCGAAGGCCTCCACCAGCTCGCGGTGGTCATCCTCCAGGACGGCGCTGGGGGCGCGGAAGGCGGTACTCACGGCTGACCTCCGGTCAGGGCCTTGGCCTGGTCGGCGAGGACGGGGTTCTGGAACAGCGCGCGCAGCGGCGGGCGGTGGCCCAGCCGCGGCTCCAGCCAGGCGGCCAGCTGGGCGGCGAGCAGCGAGTGGCCGCCGACCTCGAAGAAGTGCGAGTCGGCGGTGAACCGGCTGTGGCCCAGCACCTCCTGCCAGGCCTCGGCCAGCAGGGCGAGCCCGGGGTCCTCGAAGCGGACCGGCCGCTCGGTGGGCTGCTCGTCGCCGGGGGCCGGCAGCTCGGCCAACGCCCGGACCAGCGCGGCACGGTCGGGCTTGCCGCCGGGCAGCGAGGGCATCGTCTCCAGCGTCACCCAGCTGGCCGGGACCAGGGCCGCGGGCAGCCGGCCCGCCAGCGCGGTGTGCAGCGCGGTGCTGTCCGGGCGGTCCGTGCCCTCCAGGAAGCCGACCAGCCGCGGACCGGTCGCGCCGTCCTGGTCGAGGACCACCGCGCAGGAGCGGCCGCCCAGTTCGGCGCTGGCGGCGGCCTCGATCTCCTCCAGCTCGATCCGGTAGCCGCGCAGCTTGACCTGGTTGTCCTGGCGCCCCAGGAACCAGAGCCGGCCCGCCAGGTCGCGGAAGCCGCGGTCGCCGGTGCGGTAGACCCGCTCATCGCCCAGCGCGGGCAGCGTCACGAACCGCGCGTCGGTGGCCTGCGGCAGGCCCAGGTACCCCTGCGCGAGTGACGGGCCGCCGATCGCCAACTCGCCCACCCCGCCGGCGGGCAGCGGCCGCAGCCCGTCGTCCAGGACGTGGATCCGCACCCCGGGCAGCTCGACGCCCAGCGGCACCTCGCTGCCGGCGGCCAGGTCGGCCGCGGTGACCTCGTGCACGGTGGAGGTGACGGTCGCCTCGGTGACGCCGTACGCGTTCAGCACCCGGGTGCCGCCGCCCTGGACCAGCTCCCGCAGCGCCTCGGCGGGCAGCCGCTCGCCGCCCAGCACCAGCAGCCGAGGCGCCACGCGCCCGTCGCGCAGCGCCTCGAGGAGCTCCTCGCGCACGTTCAGGAAGTAACTGGTGGGCAGGTTGGCCACGGTGACCTGCCGCGCGGCCAGCACCGCGACCAACTCCGGGCCGGTGGGCACCTCGCGCTGCGGCAGCACCAGGCAGGCGCCGGCCGCCAGCGAGGGCAGCACCTCCTCCAACGCCACGTCGAAGGAGGGTCGGGCGAAGAGCAGCACCCGGTCCTCGGCGGTCAGTTGGTAGCGATCGGCCACCGCGCCCAGGTAGCCGGCCAGCGCGCTGCGGCCCACCACGACGGCCTTGGGCACCCCGGTCGAGCCGGAGGTGTGGATCACGTACGCGGCCCCCTCCAACTGCGGCGCCGGCTCGGCCTTCGGGAAGGCGGGGCCGTCCAGCAGCGCGGGGGTGCGGCCCTCGGCGGGCAGCGCGAGCGCGCTCTGCCGGGTGGCCAGTACCAGGGCCGGGCTCAGCCGCTCCAGCAGCAGGCCGAGCCGGGGCGCCGGGTCCTGCGCGGAGAGCGGCGCGTACACCGCGCCGCTGCGCAGGCAGGCCAGCAGCGCCACCACGCTCTCCACCCCGCGCGGCAGCACGGTGGCCACCGGCTGACCGGCGCTCACCCCGGCCGCCTGCAGCCGGGTGACCAACTCGGAGACCCGCCGGTCCAGTTCGCCGAACGTCAGGCGTTCGCTGCCGGCCACCAGGGCGGTCCGCTGCGGGTCGTGCGCCGCGGCCGGGTCGAGCAGCGCGGCCAGGGCCTCGGTGGCCTCACCGGCGTCGACGGCCTCGGGTACCGCAACGGCCACCGGAGCGGGCACGGCGAGAGCGGCCAGCGGCGTGGCGGGCTCGTCGAGGTAGCCGCGCACCAGGTCCAGCAGGCGCTCGGCCAGCAGGCCGGCCACCTCCTCGCCGAACAGGTCGGCGTCGTAGTCCCAGACCAGCGTCATCCCCGCCGCGCCGTGCCGCTCGCCGACCACCCGCCGGTCGTCGGGCATCAGCACCAGGTCCAGGTCGAAGCGGGTGGTGCCGGTGTTGAAGCCCTCGTAGAGCGAGACCTCCAGGCCCGGCGCCTGGATCTCGGGCAGGGCCGCGTCATGGGCGCTGAACATCACGTCGAAGAGCGGGTTGTCCGCGCCCCTGGTGTGCAGGCCCAGCGCACGGGTCAGCTCCTGGACCGGCACCTCCTGGTGCGGCAGCGCCCGCAGCAGGGTGTCGGTGACCTCGTCCATCGCCTCCAGCGCGGGCGCCTGCGGGTCCAGCCGCAGCCGCAGCGGCAGTGTGTTGACGAACATCCCGACCGTGCCCTCGAACCCCACCGGCCGGTTGCCCACCGCGGTGCCCACCACCAGCTCGCGGTGCGCGCCGTGCCGGCGCAGCAGCTCCGCGAAGAGCGTGAGCAGGGTGCTGAACGGGGTGTGGCCGTCCGCGCGGCTGCGCGCCCGCAGCCGCTCGGCCAGGTCGGCGCCGATCGACTGGCGCAGCTGGCCGCCGCGGTGGCGGCGCACCGCGCCCGGGCGGCTGAGGCCCGGCAGCGCCAGGTCCAGCGGCGCGTCGCGCAACTCCTGCTGCCAGTAGGCCAGGCTGCGCTCGCGGGCCCGCTCGCGCTCCTCGCCACTGGCGCTGCGCACGTGCTCCTCGTAGGAGCGGGCGGGCGCCAGCTCGACGGTCTCGCCCAGGACGTGGGCGCGGTAGACCGCGAACAGGTCGCGCAGCAGGATGGCGAAGGAGTGCCCGTCGTGGATCAGGTGGTGCTCCACGTGGATCAGGCGGTGGTGCTGCTCCTCGAGCTTGGCCAGGTGCCAGCGGATCAGCGGCGCCCGCGTGGTGTCCAGCGGCTCGCCGGCCTCGGCGGCCAGCAGTTCCTGGCAGGCGGCCTGCGGGTCGGCCTCGCCCGACAGGTCGCTGCGGCGCAGCTCGGGCTCGGCCCGCTCACTGACCCGCTGGGCCGGCAGGGCGCCGGGCTGCGGGACCAACTCCAGGCGCAGGCCCGGGTGGTGGGCGATCACCGCGGCCAGGCCGGCGTTCAGGGCCGGCAGGTCGAGAGTGCCCCACAGGTCCAGCACGGCGGTGAAGTTGTAGGCACGGCTGCCCGGCTGCAACTGCTCGTGCAGCCAGACGATCTCCTGGGAGGAGGAGAGGGCGAACATGAACGGTCCCTTCGCTGGTGGCGAGGTGTGGTGACCTCGGTGCGCCGCGGCCGGCCGGCCCGTTGGGGCCGGACGGCG
>NZ_BAAALF010000028.1:8005-8862 GCF_039528135.1 Kitasatospora nipponensis
CTGACGGGTGATCAGGTGGTCCATCGATCCGTCGGAGAGTCGGCCGGTCGGGCCTGCGGTCCGGTGATCGAACGTGCGGTCGGTGAGTCAGTGGGTCGGTGGGTAGGTCGGGTGGCCGTCCTGACGGCAGCGGTCAGCGGGCGGCGGGTGCCGCGACGGCGGCCGGCGCGGCGCCCAGGTGCCCGCACAGGCTCCCCAGCAGGGCCTCGAAGGCGATCGCGGCGGCGTTGTCCGAAGCCCGCTCGCGGTCCCAGGCGAACCGCACCAGCAGGTCGTCGCCGTGCGAGGCGGAGACGGCGAACGGGGCGGTGAGCGGGCGCCCGGCCAGGTGGCTCTCCCGGCCGGCGGCCGCGCCGAGCACCAGCGGCGGGCGGCGGTGCAGGTCCTCGAAGGTCAGCAGGCCGTCCAGTGCGCCGGTCCAGGCGGCGCCGGCCGACCGCGCGGCGTGCACGACCTCGTCGAACGGGGTGTCCGCGTGGTCCAGGTCGTCCCACCAGGCGGCGCTCAGCTCGGCGAGCCCGGTCGGGCCGGCGGTGGCCGGGTGGGCCAGTGTGTTGAGGAAGCAGCCCAGCACCGCCGGCGCGCCGGGCGGTCGGCCACCCCACGGATAGCCCAGCGCCAGTGCGCGCTCCGGGCCGAAGAGGCTGCGGGCGGCGGCCGAGACGGCGGCCAGCAGGGCGGGGAAGACGGCGCCGGGGGCGGCGCCGGTGGCCGCGGGCAGCCGGTGGCTCAGCATGCCGCTGGGTGCGGGGTCCTCGGCGCCGGGCGCCGGTGGGCCGGCCGGCGGCTCGGCGGGCACGGTCGGGGCGGCGCCACCCAGGCCGCCCGGCCCCCCGCCCCCGCGCGCGGAGGGCGCG
>NZ_BAAALF010000028.1:8881-42954 GCF_039528135.1 Kitasatospora nipponensis
ACCTGCGGCCCACCTGACCCACCCCGCCGCCCCCCCGCGCCCAGTGCGCGAAGGCCGCGGGGGAGGAGGCGGCGGCCTCGGCGGTGAGCTGGAGTTCGACCGCCTCGCGGTAGGCCGCGACGCCGTCGGCTGCCGCCCGCGGGGCGGCACCGCCGGGGGCGTCGTCCTGGTAGGCACGGCTGAGCCCCGCCGTGACGAGGCCGAGCGACTGCTCGTCGCAGACCGCGTGGTCCAGCGCGACGGCCAGCACCTCCTCGTCCTGCCCGGGCCCGCGGGCCAGCAGCAGACGCAGCGCGGGGCCGTCGGCGGGCCAGTCGAGCAGGGCGCGGCGCAGGGCCTGGTGGGCGTCGCCGCCCGGCGGCACCGGCACCTCGAGCACCTCGGCCGTGGCCGGTCCCAGCCGCAGCACCGGGGTGCCCCGCACGCTGGTCGGCGTCCCGCGCAGGGCCTCGTGCTCGGCGGCCAGCCGCAGCGCGGTGCGCCGCAGCCGCGCCGGGTCGACGGCGCCGGCCGGGAAGGCGAAGAAGAGCGGGACGACGTCCGGGCGGCCGTGTGGGTCGAGGCGGCGGGTGAGCAGGAAGCGCCGCTGGGCCCCGGTGAGCGGGAGCAGCTCGGCCGACCCCGCCGCGATCGCGTGGAAGCGGGCGAGGTAGGCGGCGGTGATGCTGGTGGCACGGGTGGACACGGGCGGACCTCCGCTGCGGTTCGTCGGGTGGGCGCGGGCCGGTGGGCGCGGCGCCGGGCGGGCGGGCGGGGTTCAGGAGGCGGCGCCGGCGGCGGCCGGGGTCGGCTCGGCGTCGTGCGGGTCGACCGCGCCTTCCGCGGTGGTCGGCAGGTCCCGCAGTCGTCGCAGCGGGGAGAGCAGCAGCGGCAGCGGCACGGTCAGGAAGCCGACGGCGCAGACCCAGAGCGCGGTGCGCGGTCCGGCCGTGGCGGCGACGGCGCCGCCGGCCAGGGCGCCCAGCGGCAGGGTGCCCCAGACCACGAACCGCAGGGTGGCGTTCATCCGCCCCAGCAGCTCGGGCGGGCAGATGACCTGACGGAAGCTCACCTGGGCGATGTTGTAGACCACGGCTCCGAAGAAGACCACCGCCGACCCGGCCGCGAAGAGCGGCGCCCCCACCGCACCCGCCGACAGCGGCCAGAGCAGTGCGAACGGCGAGGTGGCGGCGGCCGAGAGCCAGATCAGCCGGGCCTGGCCGAACCGCCGGGCCAGCGCCCCCGAGCAGAGCGCGCCGGCCAGGCCGCCGACCGCCGAGCAGGACAGCAGCACGCCGATCGCGGCCGGCGACAGGGTGAGCACCCGCACCCAGAAGACCGTTTGGACGGCCATCAGCAGCGCGGTGAAGAAGTTGGAGGCGGCGGTGGCCGTCGCGATCACCCGCAGCAGCGGCTGGCGCAGGACGAACGCGACGCCCTCGGCGATGTCGCCGCGCAGCGAGCGGCCGGCGGCCGCCCGCGGACGCTCCTCACGGGTGCGCACGCCCAGCAGCAGCACGGCGGAGAACAGGTAGCCGAGCGCGTCGGTGACCATCGCCAGCGGCGCCCCGAGCAGCTGGACCAGCGTGCCGCCGAGCCCGGGACCGGCCACCTGCGCGCTGGAACGCACCGTCTCCAGCGCGCCGTTGCCCGCCACCAGGTGGTCGCGGGGCAGCAGGTGCGGCAGGAAGGACTGGTGCGCCACGTCGAAGAAGACCGTGGCCACACCGGTGACCAGGGCCACCAGGTAGAGCTGGGCCATCGTCAGGACGCCGGCGAGCGAGGCGAGGGGGACCGAGCCCACCGCCAGCGCGCGCACCACGTCGGCGCGGATCAGCACCGGCAGGCGGCGCATCCGGTCCACCCAGGCCCCCGCGGGCAGGCCGACCAGCAGGAAGGCGGCGGTCTCCGCGGCGGTGAGCAGGCCCACCTGGAAGGGCGGTGCCTTGAGCCCGATGACGGCCACCAGGGGCAGCGCCACCAGGGTGACCTGGCTGCCGGTCTGGCTCGCGGCGGCCCCGGACAGCAGGAACCGGAAGTCGCGATGGCGCAGTGGCCCTTGGAGTGCGCCTCCTACGAGGCGCCGAGTGACGTTCACCTGTGCGACTGTCGGTCAGGTGTGCCGGGCGCGGCAACTGACCGGAATGATTCCGGACGTCTCCGTGACGGACGCTTCGATTCGATCGCGAAGGCCGATCATTGATCATGGTCATGATGGGCGCAATGCCCGATGGCCTGGAACATCAAGCGCCGCCTGGCCTGCCGGCCGGTCGGGAGGTGTCCACAAACGTGTCCGGATGGCGGATGGGTCCGGACCGTCCACCGGACGTCAATCAGCAAAGATGGCTGGATTCAGTGGACGATTGTTGATGGTTCATCTCCCATTTGATGGAGTGTGATCGCGGGCGCGCGGTACTCCAGGCCGTCGCCGGCGGGGATGGTGACGCTCAGTCAGAGTGGCGGCTCAGCAGCACCGCTGACGTCGGCGACGGGCCGGCGAGGGGGCCGGCGGGGGCCGGTGGGGCCGCCGGATCAGCACACCGGATCATCACAACCGGCCGGATCGGCGCCGGCTCGGCAATGCCTTGGCCGCACCGGGCCGTCGCTCGTCCGGCTGTCACCCGGTACCCGGCCGTCCCGGCCCCGTGCGCCTGCCGGCCTCCGCCCGCTGCGCGGCCCGGCGCGCGCCGCCGGGCAGGACACGCGGTACCCCGAGGGCCCAAGATGGGAACAAGACCGGCAGGTACCCGTCGGCCCGAGTGAGGTGGTGACGGTGGGCACGCCAGGGCCCGCATCCCCGCGGCCCGGACGTGAGGACGCCGAGCCGGGGACCACGGCCGACCTCGACGCGCTGGCGCGGATCCTGCGGGGCGTGCCCGACCGGCTCGACGCGCACCTCGGCGGCGTTTACCTGCTCTCCGAGGACGGGGAACTGCTCGACCTGCTGATGACCCTCGGGGCGGTCCGGCAGTTCACCCGGCCCTGGCAGCGGATGGGCCTGACCGCGCCGATCCCGGTGGCCGACGCGCTGCGCAAGGGCGACGTGGTCTGGATCGGCGGCGCGCAGGAGCTGGCCAGGCGCTACCCGCGGGTTGCCGTCGCCCTGCCGTACGCCTTCAACCTGGTGGCCACGCCCCTCGTCGAGGAGCGGACCACCTACGGCGTGGTCTTCCTGATCTGGCCGGCCGCGCATCCCGCCGAGCTCTCCTCGGGGGAGCGGGCCCGGCTCTCGGAGCTCGCCGCCCAGCTGGCCGCCGTGGTGTCCGGGGCGGCCCGGGCCGGGCGGCCGCTGCGGGCCGGCTCGCGACCTCTGAAGGCGGAGCGGGCCCGCCCGCTGGACCCGCTCGGCGCGATGCTGGACCGGCTGCCGCAGGGCCTGTGCGGCATGGACCTGGACGGCCGGCTGGACGCGGTCACGCCGATCGCCGCCGCCCTGCTGGGGGAGCCGGTGGAGCGCCTGCTGGGCGAGCGGCCCTGGAGCGCGCTGCCCTGGCTGCGCGACCCGGTGTACGAGTTCCACTACCGCGCGGCGGTCTTCAGCGGGGAGGCGACCTCGTTCCTCGCGCTGCGCCCACCGGACCGCTGGCTCACCTTCCACCTGCACCCGGGCGCCGGCGGCCTGAGCGTGCGGATCACGCCCACCGAGGTCGCCCCGCAGGAGGGGGCCGCCGGCGAGCGGCCCGGCCGTCCGGTCGCCGCGCCGCCCGACGGCCAGGTGGCGCACCCGCGGCCCGGCGCGCTCTACCACATCCTGCACCTCGCCAGCGCGCTGACCGAGGCGATCGGGGTGCAGGACGTGGTGACCATGGTGTCCGACCAGATCGTGCCGGCCTTCGGCGGGCAGGCGGTCGCCGTGCTGATGGTCGAGGGCGGCCGGCTGCGCATCGTCGGCCACCGCGGGTACGCCGCCGGGGTGGTCGACCAGTTCGACGGCACCGACCTGAGCGAGCCGACGCCCGGCGTGCAGACCTCCACCAACCCGGTGCCGACCTTCTTCGAGACCCGCGCGGAGCTGGAGCGGCTCTACCCCGACCGGCAGGAGACCCAGGACGGCATGGCCGCCTGGGCCTACCTGCCGCTGGTGAGCTCGGGCCGGCTGATCGGCACCTGCGTGCTGGCCTTCGCCCGCCCGCACCACTTCAGCGTGGAGGAGCGCGCCGTGCTGACCTCGCTCGGCGGCCTGATCGCCCAGGCGCTGGACCGCGCCCGGCTGTACGACACCAAACTCGACCTCGCGCACGGCCTGCAGGACAGCCTGCTGCCGCAGGAACTGCCCGAGGTGCCCGGCCTGCAGACCACCGCCCGCTACCTGCCGTGCACCGAGGGCATGGAGGTCGGCGGCGACTTCTACGACCTGATCCGCGTCGACGAGGACACCGCGGCCATCGTCATCGGCGACATCCAGGGCCACAACGTCAACGCCGCCGCGCTGATGGGCCAGGTCCGCACCGCCGTCCGCGCCTTCGCCACGGTCGACCCCGACCCCGGCGTGGTGCTCGCCCGGACCAACCGCCTGCTGGCCGACCTGGACACCACCCTGATCGCCAGCTGCGCCTACCTCCAGGTCGACCTGCGCCGGCGCGAGGGCAAGCTGGGCGACGCCGGCCACCCGGTGCCGCTGCTGCGCGACCCGCAGGGCCGGGTCCGGCTGCTGGAGCCCTTCAGCGGCCTGGTCTTCAACGTGGAGCGGACCGCCGCCTACCCGCTGACCAAGGTCGACCTGGCGGTCGGCACCACCCTGGTGCTCTACACCGACGGCCTCATCGAGGCGCCCGGCGCCGACCTCGACCGGGCGCTGGCGGGCCTCGCCGACGTGCTGACCCGGCACGGCGGCGAGCCGCTGGAGCAACTGGCCGACGCGCTCGTCGACCAGGCCGTCCAGTCCGAGCACCGCACCGACGACATCGCGCTGCTGCTGGTCCGCTCGGTCCCGCGGTAGCGCCCGGACTCCGTCGGCGGCGGCCCGCGCGGGGGTGTCGGGCCTCTTCTGGCAGGCGGCATCGTCTGCGGGGAGAATGGTGATCACGGGGCTTGCCGGCTGTGCGCGGCCCGGCGGGCGGATCGGCGCGGGCTGCGGCGCGGCAGCCGTCCGGACCGTGCGGCCGCGACCGTGGCCGCCACCGTGGCTGCGACTGCTCCTGCGGCCGTGACCGCGGCGTGGAGCGCGAGCGGGATACGGAGTTGGTATCAGGCGTGAAGCTCTTGGGTGGTCCCGCGCGGTCCGCCGCGCCGCCCGCCCCCGGCCCGGAAGTCGCACCCGGCCCGGGTGCCGGCGGCAAGGGGCTCAAGACCGGTGCCCTGGGCCTGCTCTCCTCGCTGGCCATCGGCCTGTCCTCCACCGCGCCGGCCTACAGCATGGCCGCCACCCTGGGCCTGATCGTGGCCGGCGTGGGCCTGCAGGCCCCGATCATCACCATGCTGGCCTTCATCCCGATGCTGCTGATCGCCTACGCCTACAAGGAGCTCAACGCCAGCGACGCCGACTGCGGGACCACCTTCACCTGGGCGAGCCGCGCCTTCGGCCCGCGGGTCGGCTGGATGGGCGGCTGGGGCATCATCGTGGCCGACGTCATCGTGATGGCCAACCTCGCGGAGATCGCCGGGATCTACGGGTTCCGACTACTCGGCTTCACCTCGCTGGCGCAGGACCGGTTCTGGACCACCGTCGCCGGGGTGCTCTGGATCGTCGTGATGACCGCGATCTGCTACGTCGGCATCGAGGTGTCGGCCGTCGTCCAGCGCTGGCTGGTCGGCATCGAGGTGGCGGTCCTGGTGCTCTTCGCCGTCACCGCGCTGGTCAAGGTCTACACCAGCCACCCCGCCACCGCGATCCACGTCTCCGGCTCCTGGTTCAACCCCTTCGACGTGCCCTCGGCGCGGGCCCTGACCGCTGGCGTGCTGGCCGCCGTCTTCGTCTACTGGGGCTGGGACACCGCGGTCGCGGTCAACGAGGAGACCGCCGACAGCCGGCGCACCCCCGGGCGGGCGGCGGTGCTCTCCACCGTGCTGCTGCTGGTCATCTACGGCCTGGTCTCCACCTCCGCCCAGGCGTTCGGCGGGATCGGCACCAGCGGCATCGGCCTGGGCAACACCGAGAACTCCGGGGACGTGCTCTCGGGGCTGGGCAACGCGGCCTTCGGCAGCCAGGGCCTGGGCTGGTTCCTCACCAAACTGCTGATCTTCACGGTGCTGACCTCCGCGGTCGCCTCCACCCAGACCACGATCCTGCCGCTGGCCCGCACGGTCTTCTCGATGGCAGCCCACAAGGCCGTCCCCTCGCACTTCGCCCGGCTGCACCGCAGGTACCTCACGCCCACCTGGTCCACCGTCGGCATGGGCCTGGTCTCCATCGGCTTCCTGGTCCTGCTGACCGCCGTCAGCCACAACATCCTGGCCGACTCGATCGACTCGGTGGGCCTGGCGATCGCGTTCTACTACGGCCTCACCGGCTTCGCCTGCGCCTGGTACTACCGCAAGGTGCTCACCCGCAGCCCCCGGGACCTGCTCTTCAAGGGGCTGTTGCCGGGCCTGGGCGGCCTGATGATGCTCTTCCTCTTCTGCTACGCCGCCTTCGACGTCTACGCCGACCCCGACTACGGCGCCACCGCCATCACGCTGCCCCTCATCGGTCGCACCGGCGGGGTGACCGTCATGGGCCTGGGCGCGCTGCTGCTCGGCGTGGTGCTGATGCTGATCGTCACCCGGGAGCACACCGCGGCGCTGCGGCTGCAGCGGAGCCTGCTGCCGCAGAGCCTGCCGCCGCGCACCGCGGTCGAGCTGGCCAGCCGGTACCTGCCCGCCGACAGCCGCTCGGGGGTGGGCGGCGACTGGTTCGACGTGATCCCGCTGTCCGGCGCGCGGGTGGGCCTGGTCGTCGGCGACGTGCTGGGCCACGGCCTGCAGGCCGCCGCCACCATGGGACGGCTGCGCACCAGCGTGCGCGTGCTGGCCCGCCTGGACCTCGCCCCCGAGGAACTGCTGGCGCACCTGGACGACGCCGTCGGGCAGGCCGGCGAGGAGGCGGCCGGCGCCCGCGCGGGCGGGGGTCAGGACGAGGCGCTCGGGGTGACCTGCCTGTACGCGGTGTACGACCCGGTCTCCGGCCGGTGCAGCATGGCCGGCGCCGGCCACCCCGCGCCCGCCGTGGTCAGCGCGCAGGACGGCGTGGTGCGCTACCCGCAGCTCCCGGCCGGGCCGCCCCTGGGGCAGGGCGGCCGACCGTTCCGCAGCGTGGAGCTGGAGCTGCCGGCGGGCAGCCTGCTCGCGCTCTTCACCGACGGGTTCGTCCAGGGCGCCGACCACGAGCGGGCCGGCGCGGGGCTCGACCTGCTGGCCGGCGTGCTGGCCCGGCCGGACCGCCCGATGGAGGAGCTGTGCGACCACGCCGTGGCGACGCTGCTGCCGGGCCCGGTGGACGACGACGCGGCGCTGCTGCTGGTGCGCACCCGCCGGCTCGGCGCGCACCAGGTCGCCGACTGGGAGCTGGCCGCCGACCCGGCGACGGTCGCCTACGCCCGCCGCGCGACCACCGCACAGCTGCGTGACTGGGGGCTGGAGGAGCTGTCGTTCACCACCGAGCTGATCGTCAGCGAGCTGGTCACCAACGCGATCCGCTACGCCGGCGGGACGATCCGGGTCCGGCTCATCCGGGACCGGAGCCTGGGCTGCGAGGTCTCCGACAGCGGACACACCTCGCCGCACCTGCGGCACGCCGGCGGCGACGACGAGGGCGGCCGCGGCCTCTTCATCATCGCCCAGATGACCCAGCGCTGGGGGACCCGCTACTCGTCCGCCGGCAAGACCATCTGGACCGAGCAGGAACTGCCGGGCACGCCGGTCGCCGACGCGTCCGAGTGACGGCGCCCGGATGACCGGGCCCGGGCACGACCGAGCCCGGGCACGACCGAGCCCCCGCGTCCGCCGGTGGCGGGTACGGGGGCTCGGGTGGGTTCGGACCTACTCCGTGGTGCTACTGGAGCGCGATGGAGCTCCAGTCCCAGTTGGCGTTCGCGGGCACCGTGTAGCTGCCGGTGAACGCCTGGATGAGGCCGCCTGCGTCGGCGAGACCGGTGTACATGGCGATGGAGCCGTCGCCGTGGTGGTACATCATGGCGAGGTCGCTGCGCCCGTCGCCGTTGAAGTCGCCGGAGATCAGCTTCATGGAGGCGAAGTCCCAGTTGCCGTTGACGGGAACGGTGTAACCGACGTTGTAGGCGCCGAAGTTGCCGGCGGTGTCGGTGAGGGAGGTGTAGAAGCCGATCTGCCCGTTGGAGTGACGGTAGGCCATCGCGACGCCGGAGCGGCCGGAGCCGTTGAAGTCGCCGGCGAGCAACTGGATGGAGTTCCAGTCCCAGTTGGCGCTGGCGGGCACGGTGTAGCTGCCGGTGAACGCCTGGATGAGACCGTTGCCGTCGGCCAGGCCGGTGTACATGGCGAAGGAGTTGTCGCCGTGGTGGTACATCATGGCGAGGTCGCTGCGTCCGTCGCCGTTGAAGTCGCCGGCGACGAGCTTGAGCGAGTTCCAGTCCCAGTTTCCGGCGGGCACCGAGTAACCGAGGTTGAAGGCGCCGAAGTTGCCGGCGGTGTCGGTGAGGGAGGTGTAGAAGCCGATCTCCCCGCTCGTGCGGTGGTAGGCCATGACGACGCCGGAGCGGCCGGAGCCGTTGAAGTCGCCGGCGAACAGCTGGATGGCGTTCCAGTCCCAGTTGGCGCTGGCGGGCACGGTGTAGCTGCCGGTGAACGCCTGGATGAGACCGTTGCCGTCGGCCAGGCCGGTGTACATGCCGATCGAGCCGTCGGAGTGGCGGTACATCATGGCGAGGTCGCTGCGTCCGTCGCCGTTGAAGTCGCCGGAGACGAACTTGAGCGAGTTCCAGTCCCAGTTGCCGTTGACGGGAACGGTGTAACCGACGTTGTAGGCGCCGAAGTTGCCGGCGGTGTCGGTGAGGGAGGTGTAGAAGCCGATCTGCCCGTTGGAGTGACGGTAGGCCATCGCGGCACCCGCGCGGCCGGAGCCGTTGAAGTCGCCCGGGGTCTGCTGGCTCCGCGGGGTGTTGGCGGTGATCCAGGCGGCGATGTTGTCGACGCGGGCGTCGGTGACCTGGTTGGAGCTCGACGACTCGCTCAGGCAGCCGGCCTGGCCGGAGAGGCTCTGGACGCCGGTGAGGGTGATCGCGCCGTTGGCGTCGGTGGTGAACGCGGGACCGCCGGCGTCGCCCTTGCAGACCGTGCCGGTGGCGGGGGTCGCGGTGAGCGTGGTGTCGGCGACGGCGGTGACGGTGGTGGCGCCGACGTGGGCCGTGGCCGGGACCCAGGCGGTGGCGGTGCGTCCGAAGCCGCCGTCCTGCAGGGACTGGCCGACGGTCGCGGCGGTGCTGCCGATCCCGGCCGGGGTGACGCCGACGATCGGGGCGGAGAGCCGGGCCAGCACCAGGTCACGGTCGGTGCGGGGCACCAGGGTGGTCACCGTGCGGGTGTTGCCGCCGACGACGACCGTGGCCGCGTGGGCCGGCGGACCGGCGGTCAGCGTGGGGTTGGCGGGGTCGTCGGCGAAGCAACTGGCGGCCGACAGCACCCACTGGGTGGCGATCAGCGTGCCGGTGCAGGCCCGCGATCCGGGGTGGCCGGGCTGGCCGATGGTGACGGTGCCGATCGCCGGGGTGGCGTTGGTGGGGGCCGTGACGGCCGGTCCGTCGGTGGCGTTGAGCTCCAGCAGCGTGGTCGCGCCGCTGGTGTTGCCCTCGCCGACCGGGGTCCAGGTGTTCTTCGGGACGTCGACGCTGGAGACGGTGCCCGCCGTGTTCAGCGTGGCCTTGATCGCGTGGTCGTCGCCCTTGATGTTGTAGACCTGCGGGATCTCCAGCGACAGGTAGCCCGTGGGCCCGGTGACCTGGAAACAGACCTCGCTGGGCGTCGCGACGCGGCTGAAGAGCTGCACCAGGTTCGACCCCGAGGCGCAGTCGGCCAGCACGATGTGGCCGTCACCCGACTTCAGGGTGATCCCCCGGTCGGCGAGGATCTGCGCGGCCCCCGGGTAGCTGAAGTCCTCCACGGCGGTGGTGCCGGAGGCCTCGGCGGCGGTGGCCGGCACGGTCGCCGACCAGCCCGCTATCACGGTGGCCGACACGGCGGCGGCCAGCGGCCACGCCAGCTTTCTGCTTACCTGCACGAATATCTCCCCGTATGGAGGCACGCCCGGGGAGACGCCAACGCCCCCCGAGTCAGCTGAATGCAAACGTCGCGGACGCTAGCGGTCACGGTTTGTGTGCGTCAAACCGTAAGGCCGCCCCGCGACGGCCGCTGGTGCCCAACAGGCCGTCAGGGCCTACGCGCAGGGAATTCGGAAGACGATCATGAGCGACGGGGCGGGAGCGGGTCCCGGGGCCGGGTCGCGGACGGGCGGGATGCCGGAGAACCCGCCGACCCGCCCGCGACCTCGGTGCGCCTGGCCCAGGTGCCCCTGACCTCGGTGCACCTGACGGGGAGCACGCTAGTAGGCGTGGTGGACCTGCCAGAACGACCAGGCGTCACAAGGGCTGCCGTAGGTGGCGTTCATGTAGCCCAGGCCCCACTTGATCTGGGTCGCGGGGTTGGTCTGCCAGTCCGATCCGGCCGAGGCCATCTTGGAACCGGGCAGCGCCTGCACCAGGCCGTACGCGCCGGAGGAGGGGTTGCGGGCGGTGATGTTCCAACCGCTCTCGCGCGTGACGATGTTGCTGAAGCACTGGAACTGGGTGCTGTCCATCATCCCGGCCGCGATCGACTGCGGCGAACCCCCGGTGGACGAGCCGGCGGTGGGCGCGGAGTCCGTGGTGGTGGAGAGCTGCGACTTGGCGGCGGCGCGGGCGGCGGCCTGCTGCGCGGCGGCGGCGTCCGCCTTGGCCTTCGCGTCGGCCGCGGCCTTCTGCGCCGCGGCGGCGTCGGCGGCCGCCTTGTCGGCGTCGGCCTTGGCCTGCGCGTCGGCGGCGGCCTTCAGCCGGGCCGCCTCCTGGGCGGCCTTCTGCGCGGCGAGGTCGGCCGACTGCCGCTGAGCAGAGGACTGGACGGCGAAGTTGTCGCTGATGGTCTGCGCCTGGGTGGCTGACGGGACGTCCGCGAGGAGGGTGGCTCCCGCGACGTCGACCGGCTGGGGCGTAGCGCCCTGGCTGCTCGAGGCCACACCCACGACGGCACCGACGGCGGTGACGGCGGTGGCAGAGGCCACGGCAACTCCCCGGACCGAGATCCGAGTCACATGGTTTCCTTCCAGCGTCGACCCCGCGTGACCGTGAGGACGCAACATGCCCCGGTCACTGGCCCCCACCTGTTGCTGGTCACGGGAGGCGCTGGCCCGGCGCCCGAGGGCCGGACTGGCCGGTGCGGGCAGGAAGTTCGGGCGGTGTACGGTCCATCGATATGCAGTTGACGCCCAACACGCGGGCCGTACACAGGGCCTGACAGAGGTTTCACCATGCCGTAACCGGACAGGGGTACGCAATTCCCTGCTGCGTGGCGAAGCTCACACCAGCAGGCCGCAGTTCGACGCCGGCGGGAGGCGGCACGACCGAGCCCCCGTACCCGCCGGGGGTGGGTACGGGGGCTCGGTCGTGTGCGGCCCGGCTACCCGGTCGCCCACTTGAGTTCGACTTCCAGCTCCATCTGACCGTCGCCGACCTCGACCTCGATCTCGATCTGGACTTCGTCGGGGATCCGCAGGCTCAGCCGTCCGGGGCCGAGTTCCAGTTCGACGTTGTTGCCGTGCCGCAACGCGTCCGCGAGTGCGGAGAGTTGGTCGGCGGCCTCAAGACGTGACAGCGAGCGCTTCTGCTCGAATTCGAGGTCCTTCACGGGTGCCTCCAAGCCGGTCGGTGCGGCGGGTGCGTTCCATTCTGGTCCCGCGCAGCGGGCCGGGCATCCGGTGGCGCCGGTGGGTGGCGGCGGGCGGTGGTGGGCCTGCGGCGGGTTGCGACGGGTTGCGACGGGTCACGCGGGTCCCGGCTCCGGCCGAGTGAAGGCCAGTGCGAGGACCGCCCGCCAGTCCGGCGGCGGGGCGACGGTCGGCGGTCCCGGCCGCCCTCGCGGGACCAGGACCCGCAGCGCGTGCGGGCGGATGGCGCAGATCACGGGCGCCGGCAGGGTGAGCGCCTCGCCGTCCAGGGCGACCGGGATCCGTCCGGTGTCCGATCCGATGCTGATCCGGGAGCAGGTCAGCACGGTGAGGCTCGCCGCGCCGGCGCCGCGCAGCGCGATGTCGGCGGCCTGGGCCGCGTTGGCCACCCGGATGCCGACGACGCCCAGCACGCCGAGGTCGAGCCGGGGTCGGCGGCCGCCCACGGCCGTCGGCTCCGGAGCGGCGTAGGGGTTGTTGCTGACCAGCAGGGCCTGCTGGGACTCGAGCCGGGTGTCGTCCGTCTGCGCGTACAGCGGGTGCCCGGCGTATCCGAGCAGCAGGTCGGGCAGTGCCTCCAGCGCCGACCCCGCCTTGGCGTCGCGGTACTCGGGGCGCTGCACGATCTCCGCGTAGACGCCGAAGGAGGCCGTGTTGACGAAGGGCAGCCCGCCCACCGTGCCGAGGTCGACCAGGAGTTCCTCGCCGTCGGTCAGCGCCTCCAGGCAGCGGGCCGGATCCTCCCGGTCCAGGCCGAGGTCCATGGCGAAGTGGTTGCGGGTGCCGGCGCTGATCACGAGGAACGGCAGGCCGTGCTCGGCCGCGACCTCGGCCACCCGGGCCTGGGTGCCGTCACCGCCCGCGACCCCCAGCAGGTCCGCACCCTCGGCCACCGCCTGCCGGGCGAGCGCGGCCACGTCCGTGGTGACCGACGGGTCCAGGAGCACCACCCGGGCGCCCAGTGCCTCCGCCTTCTCGACCAGGGCGAACCGGCCGACCTTGCCGCCACCGGACTTCGGGTTCATGATCAGCACCGGACGCCGGGGGAGGGCGCGGGCCACCGCCCGCATGCCGTGCGGCCGTCGGATCTGGCGCAGGGCCTTCCGCGCGCACAGGATGGCGGCTCCCCACAGCGCGATCGCGGCCAGCGCCGCCGGCCACACGCCCGCCCGGGTGTAGAGGACCAGCACGGCCACCGGCGCGCCGACCACGAGCAGCACCCCGGCCCACCGCACGACCCCGTGATGGGCCAGCGCCCACCAGGTACCCGCCGCCGCGAGGGCCGCGCCGACCACGCCGGCGACGAGGATGAGCAGCCCGCCGGGCCCGCTCGCGGCGAGCAGTGCCGCCACCGCGCCCAGCGTGCACGCCAGGGCCAGCCTGGCCCACCGGCGAGCGCGCGCCGTCACGCCGGAACCGGGCGACATGGTCCTCACGTCCTTCGGCCGGTTCTGCCGCCGGCAGGCCGACTGTGGCGGGGAACGGGGTTCCCCTGCGCCGAATCCCCGTCCATCGACCTTAGGAACATTCCGGCCCGCGTGCATCCGCATGCCGCTCCCGTCGGGGTGGCGGCGGCACCGTCCCGGCTTGACCGGCGCACTGGTTAGGTGCCATATTACTTTCATGGCACCGCACGAACCCGATCAGGGCGCTCCCACGCTCGACCAGGCGCAGCGACAGATCGCCCGCTACGGCCTCACGGCCGACCCGCAGGCGTTCCTGGTCGCGGCGCGCCTGATGGCGGCGGGCGCCCGGCTCGGCCAGGCCGGGGAGGCGCACTTCGCCCGCTTCGGCCTGTCCACCGGCCGCTACCGGCTGTTGGCCGACCTGGAGGACCAGGACGGCGAGAAGTCGCCTTCCCAGCTGGCCGCCAGCCTCGGGGTCTCGCGGGCGACCGTGACCGGTCTGGTCGACGGGCTCGCCCGTGAGGGGCTGGTCGCCCGCCGGCCGTCCACCGAGGACGGCCGGGGCAGCGTGGTGATCCTCACCGCGCGCGGCGCCGAACGGCTGCGCGACCTGGCACCCGAGCACTTCGCCCGGATGCAGGCGATGGTCGGCCGGCTCTCGGTCGAGGAGCGCACGGTCTTCCTGGACCTGCTGGCCCGCCTGGTCGAGGGGATGGACGCCCTGACCGCCGACTAGCGTCGGGCTTTGTCCTTGGGGCGGTCGATCCCGGCCCCCTACCGATACCGATCCCGACGGCGGGCCGCCCGCGCGCTTCACCTCGCTGGCAGTCCGCCTTTTTCACAGCCATATAGTTAGGCGCCTAAGCATCAGGCCTGGGTGCCGCACGGATTGCCGGGGAGATCCCATGCCCAAGAAGCCCAGAACCGCCGCCGCACAGCGCTTCGTGCTGTGGCGCGAGGTGCTCGTCGCCTACCTCATGCCCGCCGCGATGGCCGGCGCCGGCGGGCTCGCCACCGGCCGGTCGGAGCTGCTGATCGCGGCCCTCACGACGATCGCCGGGACCTCGGCGGTGGTGGCCGCCCTGGTCGGCGCCCGCCTGCGCCGGCGCCCGGACCACTCCTGGACGGTCCGGGTCCCGCGCGTGCTGCTGGCCGCCGGCCTCGGGGTCGGCGCCGCCGCGCTCGCGCTGGGGGCCGGCTGGGCGGGCGCGCGCTGGCTGCCGCGCGTCCCGGCGCTGGCCGGCAGCCCCTGGCCCGGTCGGCTCCAGCTCGACCTCCCGATCTCCGCCGCGATCGCCGCGACCGTGATCGCCTGGCGCTGGCGCGGCACCCGCCCGCCCCGCCGCCCGCAGCACTGACCACCCGGCTCCCCCTCCCCGGCCATCCCGCACCCCATCTCGCGCCCCATGTCGAACCACATCCCGAACCACACCCCGCACTGCATCCCGCACTGCATCCCGAAAGGCAGACGACATGATCGTCATCATGGGCGCCACCGGCGCCACCGGCGGCGCCACCCTCCGCAGCCTCGCGGACCTCGGCGTGCCGAGCCGCGTGCTGAGCCGCGATCCGGCCCGGCTCGCCGCGAGCCTGGACGACCGCACCCGCGCCCTGGTCGAGGTGGTGCCCGCCGACGCGGGCGACCCGGCCTCGCTGCGCCGGGCGTTCAAGGGCGCGAGCCAGCTGCTCCTCACCATGGCCAACGGTCCCCGGCAGGTCGAGTACGAGCTGAGCGCCCTCGAGCTGGCGGAGCTCAGCGGCATCGGACACGTCGTCAAGATCTCCGCTCCGGCCGCCGAGCCCGACTCGCCCGTCGCGATCTCGCGCGGTCACCACCGGATCGAGGAGCGACTGCGGGTCGCCGGCCTCACCGCGACCGTCCTGCGGCCCTACGCGTTCATGCAGAAGCTGCTGCTCCTGGCGCCCGGCATAGCGGCGGCCGGTCTGGTGCACGGTGCGATGGGCCAGGCGCCGTGCAACTACGTGGACTGCCGGGACATCGGCGACGTGGCGGCCGCCGTCCTCACCCGCCCGGAGATCGCCGGCGGGACGTACCACCTCACCGGCGGCCGGGCCTACTCCCACGGCGAGCTCGCGGAGTTGCTGACCGACCTGCTCGGCCGTCCGGTCCGCTACCTCGACCTCACCCCCGCCCAGTTCCACGCCCACCTGGTCGAGCGGGCCGGGATGCCCGACTGGCTGGCCGCCCACGTGGTGGAGATCCAGCAGCTCGCGACCCTCCGCCCGGAGGCGCCCGACGACATCGCCGCCCGCCTGACCGGCCGCCCGCCCAGGACCCTGGAGGCCTTCCTGCGCGAGCACCTGCACCTCTTCCAGCTGGCCGGTGGGGGCGCACGGTTCCGGCCAATCGACGCCTGATTCACCATGGCTAATGACAACTCGCCCCATGGCTGCTGAAATTAACCCGGGCGCCCCTTGCGGGGCCAGGCCCGACAACTGACCGACGGCCAGGAACCGTTCAGGTCAGGTGGGGGAGCGGGAGCGGGACGGTCCACGGGGCCGTCCCGCTCCCGCTTCTCCGCGTGCCCCTCGCCGATGAATCCGGGGCAGGGGCGCTCCGTCACTTCCGTGCTTCGACGATCGGCTGTGCTTCAGCACCTGGCGGGCGGAGCGTTCAGCGACGGAGCTGGCATGATCGCCGGGTGACAGATGTTCGCTTGCCTGCGTTCCGGGGATCGGTGCGGCTTCGCCGCTGGGGTGGTTGCTGATGGCTTGGTGGTTCCGTCGACGGTCGGAGCCGGACGACGAGGTGGTGTCGGTCCGACTGCCGGCCGGCCACGAGGTCGAGCTGCCGCCCGACGAGGAGTTGGCCGAACTGACGGCCTGGGCGGAGCAGGGCGACGACGTGGCGATGGGCAACCTGGCGGTGGTCCTGCGCCGGCAGGGCGACCGGGCGGGTGCGCTGCACTGGTGGGGCCAGGCCTGGGAGGCCGGGAACGTGGTGGCCGGCTTCAACCTGGGGATGCAGCACGCGGTCGCCGGTGACGCGAACCGCGCGCAGGTGATCTGGGAGAAGGTCGCGGCGCTCGGCGATCCGGACGCCATGCTGGGCCTGGTCAAGCAGGCACTCGACCGCGGTGATGCGGCGGGTGTGGAACGCTGGGCGCCGGTGATCCTCGCGCAGGACGAGGCGTTCCCGATCACCGCCCTGGGCGTGGCCTTCCGGGACCGCGGCGACCCGGCACGGGCCGTGCAGGCGTTCCTGCGCGCCGAGGAACTGGGCGACGGGTATGCGATGGAGTACCGAGCCCGGATCCTGGCGGCCCAGGGGCAGCACGAGGAGGCCGAGGCACTGCGCGCACGGGCGGCGACGGCTGAGCGGATGCTCTGATGTCGGGGCCCTCGGCAGCGCCTGAGCTCCAGTGTTCGGCGGTCACGGCGGTCACGGCGGCGAGGTCCTTTCCCCGGGGGAGGGCGTGCCCACCAGCGGTCCGTCCGGCCGGGGGTGGGGAACGCGGATACGCTGAACGAGGGGGATCGGGGCCGCTGGCGGCGGGGGCGAGGTCGGCCGGGCCGTTGCGGAGGTGAGAGGTGCCCGCAGAGACGAAGCCGTGGTGGCGGCGTGGCGGCCGGTCGATGGCGGCGGCCACGGTCACGGCCGTGCGGCGCCTTCCCTTCACCGTCGGCACCTGCGCGGTGCTGCTGCTGGTCGGGCTGGCGGTCGGTGGGCTGTGGAACGCGCTCTCCGGCCGGTCGTGGTACCCGAACGTGGCGTACGGCCTGCCGTCGTTCGAGGCGGGGCGCTGGTGGACGCTGGTCACCGGGCCGTTCCTGTGCGCGACGCCGCTCGACTACCTCCCGGTGCTCATCGGGGTGGTCCTGCTCGTCGGGCTGGCGGAGGCGCGGCTCGGGCTCCGCTGGACCGCGGTGGTGACCGTGGCCGGCCAGCTCGGCGCCGTCCTGCTGGCGGCCCTGCTGCTGTACCTGCTGCGCGGCACGGGCTGGGACTGGGCGCGTGAGCAGTCCCACGTGATCGACGTCGGACTCTCGGCCGGGATCCTCTGCGCGGGTGCGATGGCCTCGGCCACCCTGCCCTCCCCGTGGCGTCAGCGGTTACGACTGGGCCTGCTCGCCTACATCGGCGTCTCGCTGCTCTACGTCGGCAAGCTGGACGACCTGGAGCACGCGCTGGCGGTGACCGGCGGCCTGGTGGCGAGCCACTGGCTGACCGTGCCCGGAGCCGCACCCACCTCCGGCCGCCTCAGCCGGCGCGAATGGCGGCTGCTGGCGGTGGCGGGACTGGCCCTGATCGCGGCGATCCTGGTGGTGGTCCGGCTGGCGCCGAGCACCGGTCCGCTCGGGAACACCCACGGGCTGGGCGGTTCGGCCTGGCAGTTGCTGGTCTCGGTGCTGCTCATCGCGCTGCTGGTCAACGGGCTGCGCGGCGGGCGCCGCCTCGCCTGGCGCTGCACCGTCCTGCTCTGCCTGCTGAACGCGCTGCTGGGCCTGTTCGTCGCGGTCGTCTACGTGATCGGCAAGGCGCTCGACCAGGAGGTCACGGTCACCGGCGCCGCGGTCTTCGTGCCCACCGCGGTCCTCTGGACCGCCGAACTCGTCGTGCTGCTCGCCGGCCGGGAGGCGTTCCAGGCGCGGCGGCCGGGCCGGAGCCCGAAGCGCAGTGCGCCAGCGCCAGCGGCAGCGGGGGGGGGGGGGGGGGGGGGGGGGGGGGGGGGCGGGGGGCGGGGGGGCGGGGGGGGGCCCGGCCCGGGCCGCCGCCCCGCCCCCGGAGGAGCGGGCGGCCGACCTGCTGGTGCGCCAAGGCGGCGGGAACCTGTCCTGGATGACCACCTGGCCGGACAACTCCTACTTCTTCCCCGCGGACGACGGCGCGAGCTACCTCGCCTACCGGGTGCACGCCGGCGTGGCGGTCGCGCTCGGCGACCCGGTGGGCGCGGCCGGCGCCCGGTCCGGGACGATCACGCGCTTCGCGGAGATGTGCGACCACGCGGGGCTGGTCCCGTGCCTCTTCTCGGCCACCGCCGAGGCGGCCGGGGCCACCGACGCGCTGGGCTGGCGCTCGGTGCAGGTGGCCGAGGACACCGTGATCGACCTGCCGGACCTGGAGTTCCGCGGCAAGGCGTGGCAGGACGTGCGCACCGCGCTGAACCGGGCCAAGAAGGACGGCGTCGAGTACCGCCTGGTCGTCCTCGCCGAGCAGCCCCGCCAGATCCTCTCCCAGGTCCGGGGCATCTCGGAGGAGTGGGTCGGCGACAAGGGCCTGCCGGAGATGGGCTTCACGCTCGGTGGCGTGGAGGAGGCGCTGGACCCCCGGATGCGGGTCGGCCTGGCCGTGGACGGCGACAGCCACCTCTACGGCGTGACCTCCTGGATGCCGGTGTACGGCGTGGACGGGTCGCCGGACGGCTGGACGCTGGACATGATGCGCCGTCGGGACGGGTTCCGGCCGGTGGTCGAGTTCATGATCGCCTCCAGCTGCCTGGCTCTGCGCGAGGACGGCGCGCGGTTCCTCTCCCTGTCCGGCGCCCCGCTCGCGCGCACCGGCTCCGCCGAGGCGCCCTCCGTGCTGGACCGCATCCTCGACCAGCTGGGCGGCGCGATGGAGCCGTACTACGGGTTTCGTTCGCTGCACGCGTTCAAGACGAAGTTCCAGCCGCGCTACGAACCGATGTACCTGCTCTACCGCGACGAGGCCGACCTACCGCGGATCGGCCTGTCCCTGCTGCGCTGCTACCTGCCCTCCGCCACGGTGCGCGACCTGCTCCGGGTGCCCGCGCTGCGGGCCTGACGGGACGAGGCGACCGTGCGCCAGGAGGCCGTCCAGATCGAGATCATCATCAACGCGCCGGGCCACGGCATCGGGCTCTGGATGCTCGGCGCCTTCGTGCTCACCTTCCTGGTCACCCGCATGGTCACCCGGCTGATCCGGGCCGGCCGCGGACCGTTCCGCAACGTCGAGGTCGGCGGCACCCACGTGCACCACCAGGTGTACGGCATCCTGGCGATGGTGGTGGCCGGCGCGATCGAGTTCACCTACCGCCCGGGCAGCCCCGGCGCGCAGATCCTGGCCGTGCTCTTCGGCGCGGGCGCCGCGCTCACGCTGGACGAGTTCGCGCTCTGGCTGCACCTGAAGGACGTCTACTGGGCGCGCGAGGGCCGCAAGTCGGTCGACGCGGCGTTCCTGGCGGGCGGCGTCGGCCTGCTGCTGGTCGCCGGCTTCAACCCGTTCTCCGACACCGGCGCGGGCACCGCCGACCACCTGGTCTTCGCCGGCCTGTTGCTGGTCAACATGGTGCTCTGCGTGGGGGCGATCCTCAAGGGCAAGACGGCCATGGGCGTGATCGGGCTGCTGGTCCCGTTCGTCGCGCTGGTCGCCTGCCTGCGACTGGCCAAACCGTCCTCCCCGTGGGCCCGTTGGCGCTACCCGCCGGACTCGCGCAAGGCCGAGCGGGCACAGCGCCGCTACCCGCCCGACCGCCGGACCCGGCTCGACGCCCTCAAGGACATGGTCGGCGGGACACCCCACCACTGAGGACGCCCGCACCGCCGAGGACGCCCCACCACTGAGAACTTTTCATCCTGAATTCGCAGGTGGGATGGGGTGGCCTGGGGTCGGTCGGGTGTGATCGCGCTGGTCGTGGGCCGTGATCGCGGCGCTTGATCGTCTGTCAGCGGGTGATCTCGGCGCGGGTCAGCACCAGGAGCGCGCGCAGCAGCGTGGTGGCGTGGCGCCAACGAGCACGGCTTCGCCGACCTCAAGAACTGGCGCATCCTCACCAAGGGGAGATGAGCTTGTTGGCTTCCTGCTGGGCCGAGGTGAGCGGCATTCTGCGGGCGGCGCGCTTCCCGGTGCTGATCACCGGGTTGTCGGGGTCGTCGTCCAGCGCGGTGAAGCCCAGGTCCCCGATCGCGCCGAGGCCGGCGGCGCGCAGCTTCGCGCAGATCTTGTTGTGCCTCGCGGCGGTCAGGTCCGAGGCGCGGCCGGGTTCGGCCGCCGAGATCCACAGCAGGTTCCCGCGCCCGTCGGTGGCGGCCAGGAACAGCAGCCCGTGGGCCTTGTGCTTCCCGGAGTAGTTGCGCCGATTCTGTCTACCAGTGCGGCGTCCGGTGCGCGCCCAAGCTCGCCGTGAACCCCGTCACCAACCTCCGTGGTCAGTACACCTAGTGCCGCACCCAGCAACCTTTGCCCCGTTGATGACACGATTGCCGTGCTGGGACAGTCGGTCGGGAGAGTCTGGGGGACGTGATGGTGCATCTGCGTGTTGAAGACACGTTCGTGGTGTTATCCGGGGTGCTCAGGAGGCGTAAGGCACGTAAGGCAACTACTCCTGATCGGTACGTGCCTTACAAATATCCGGGGGTCCGTCAGGCAAGTTCGGCACGTACGGGACGTCAGCAGCGGGTTTTTACCGCGGCCGATCCACGGGGCACTGACCAGACGGCTCGACGGGGGCGGCCGACGGGTCGGCGGTGTCGACCTGGTCGGTCCGCCGGACGACCCACCGACATTCAGGCCGTCAGCTGCCCGCCGTCAGCCGTCAGACCGTGGCGAGGAGCCAGGTGGCCAGGAGCCCGAGCAGGGCCGCCGCCCCGGGCAGGTAGATCGCCAGCAGCCAGTCGAAGCAGCCGCGCGCCACGCGCCGGAGGTGGGAGCGGGTCGCCAGGCCCAGGCGGACTGCCGCATGGTGGGAGACCCGTGCCGTGGCGGTGGCCGGGCCGTCAGCCACCGGCTCGCCCGAGTGCGGTGGCGCGAGGAGGGCAGCGACGCGCGCGATGACCTCCGGCTCGTCGAGCCGCAGCGAGACTCCCCGCGCGTCGATGAGCCAGAGGTCGTCCCATCCTCGGTAGCGGCCGGGGAAGCGGCAGCGCCGTATCCGCACCAGGGCGGTGAGGTCGAGGGTCCGCACGCCGGTCAGCGTCCGGGCGGTGACCCAGCGCAGGTCGGGGCCGTGGCTCACGCTGCGGGTCGCGACGTGCAGGAAGCCGAGGACGCAGGCGCCGACCAGGCCGGTGAGTGCCCCGGCGAACTGTGCGCCGTCGTGGGCGGCGCCGGCGCGTTCCAGCAGGGCGGGTACGACGACGCCCGACGCGGTGGCCACGCCCAGGACCGCGTAGCCGATCCGGAGCCGGCGCCTGCTCGCCTCGGCCGGGACGCCGCAGGGCCCGGCCGCGGCGAGCAGGGCCGCCGCACGCCGGTCGGGCTCCACGACCACCGCCGGCCGCCGCCCGGGCTGCGGCTTCTTCCGTCGCTTCTTGCCCGCCATGGATCCCCCTCGTCCACGTCCACCTGTGATCGACAACGTAGCCCTCCCCTCCTCCGAGCCCGCCGCCAGGCCCCGGGGAAGCAGGCCCGAGGGGTCCGACGTCAGAGGGGCCGGACGTGAGCGGAGTGCGCTCCGGGTACGCTGTGGCCGGGGTCGGCGTTGTCCACATCAGGCTCCGTGGGGTCGGGCCAGCGCCTGTTCGTTCAGGGTCGCATCGGAGGCTTGACCACGTGTCTTACGTGCCTGACAACTCCAGATGCCCGCTGACCTGATCAGATAGCCGATGAACCCAGATAACCCCTGCCAGGGCGGGGGCCGGCCGTCACTGGTCGGCTCCTGTAGGTCCCGCGCTACGGTGTCCAATTCCGGGGCACCATGTCCAGCGGATGTCCGTTTGGACAAGTCGTGTGGAACCACTGATCAGCGCGTCCAAGCTGCATGCGGACCCATGGACCTGAGCCAGAGCCGAGCCAAGGAATGATGGGCTGATGCGCGTCGTCCTCCTTCAACCACCAGTGTTCAGACGCGAAGCCCCGGCCGCTTTGCTGGCTGAGGCATTGGGAGTGCCTCGGATCTCCTTCGGCGATCTCATGCGTACCAACCTCTCCCGGGGCACTGAGCTGGGGATCCGAGCCGCCGAGATCATGAACTCCGGCAGACTGCTCCCTGAAGAAATCATCACTGCGGTCGTCCGCGACCGCCTGCACGGGGTGGCTCAGCCGGACTTCCTCCTCGTTGGATATCCGAACAGCGCCACCCAGGCACTCGCTCTGGACCAGTTGCTCCACGAGCTCGGCAAACCCCTCGACGGCGTGCTCCATCTGCGCCTTCCTGAGGCGGAGGTGGAGCGCCACGCCCGCCGCCTGGCGGCCCGTCGCCTCTGCCGCGACGACCAGACCCATCGCTTCGAGCCAGAGGTGGATCAGCTGCTCGTCGATGGCGTCTGCAACGTCTGCGGCGGTGAGCTCTATCAAAGCGGGGACGACAACGAGAACAGCATCCGCGGTAAGTTCGGATCCCACGACGCGTGGCTGGAGCCCATCGCCCAGCACTACGCCAGGCAGGATCTCCTCGTCACGGTCAACGCTGCCGGCAGGTCCGACGAGATAACCAGGCACACGCTCACTGCGCTTCAGGCGCATAGCCTCCGACCCAAATCAGGGCCAGCGACGTCATAGAGCCCGACCAGCGAGGATTGGACACAGTCCTCAGGAACGCGTTCGGATGACACGAGCGCGGAACGCCAAAGCCTTGCAGGTCATGGCTATGCCGCTGGACACCGCAACGCGGAACCTACAGCTCCAGCAGGGTGCTGTCGTTGAGGGCGACCGGCTCTGGCGCTCGGGGTGGGTGTTCGGCGTGAGGTGACGGTCGCCGGTGTGGAGAGGTTCCGCCAATGCTTCGGCGCCCCGGTCACCGGCGGGGAAGATGTTGGCCTGCTCATTGCCGATGTGGCCGAGGGCGATGTCCAACGCGGGATGGTGCTCTCGTCGGACATCGCGGCGGCTGGAACGTGAGAGCGGCGGGTCCTGTCCAGACCGTAGAGCTCAGGCGATGTTGGCCCTGGCCACGACCTCGCTGAGCCGGAGGTCGGCGGTGTGCTTGTTCCGCCAGATGATGTAGCGGCGGATCATGCTGCCCTGTTCCTTGTGGCTGGGGTGGTCGGTGCCGTCGAGGGCGAAGTAGCGCAGGGCGGTGAACTGGGCCTCGATGCGGTTGAGTCATGAGCTGTTGGTCGGGGTGCATGCGATCTCGACGTTGTTCGCCGCCGCCCACGTCCCGACCCGCTGGCACCGATTTGTCGTCAGGTGCGGCGAGTATTTGTCGCAGACGATCGCGATGCGCACGTCGGCCGGGTGCAGCGAGCGCAGGTAGCGGCAGAACTCCAGGAACTTCGAGCGGTTCTTGGTCTTCTTGATGTGGCCGTAGAGCTGGTCTTTGGCCAAGTCGTAGGCGGCGAACAGGTGCCGGACGCCGTGAGGGCGGGTGTAGGTCGCCCGCTTGCGGGGCCGAGGTTCGCGGTCGGGGTCCCTGTGCGTGCCGCCGCGTTCGGTCCACTGGCGGCCGGGGTGGGGCTGGAGGTTGAGCGGGCTGAACTCGTCCATGCAGAAGATGACTTCGGGCTCTCCTTCCTCGGGTATGACCTCGCCGTCGGCGATGGCGTAGAGGTGCTCGACGCGGGCCTTCTCGGCCGCATAGTCCGGATCGCGGGAGGTCTTCCAGGTCTTCACGCGTTGAAACGAGACGCCTTCCTCGCGGAGAAGGATGCGCAGGCCCTCGTGGCTGGTGTCGTCGACCACCCCCTCGGCGACCAGGAAGTCGGCCAGCTTGGCCAGGCTCCAGGTCGAGAACGGCAGGCCGTGCTCGGCCGGCTTGGACTTCGCGATCTTCTTGATCTCGGCGCTCGGGCAGCGTGAATGTCTTGGGCCGGCCGCCCCGGTACTTCGGGTAGAGGGAGTCGAAGCCGTCGGCGTTGAAGTTGTGGATCACGTCCCGGACCCGGTCCGCGCTGGTGAACGTCACCTCGGCGATCCTGCCCACGTCCATGCTCTGCGCGGACAGCAGAACCATCTGGGCCCGTCGCCAGCTCACCACCGAGCCGGTGCCCCGCCGGACGATCCGCAGCAGCCGCCCCTCGTCGTCATCGATCTCTCGTACTCGTACTCGCTCTGCCAGCCGCACAGCTTGGCGCAGACGCGACGCCCAGAGCATCACCCGGACGGCGCGTCACATCACAACAGGGCGAACGTTGCTGGATGCGGCACTAGGTCAGGCCCGCCGGATGCTCGAGACGTACCGCGTCCGGCTCTGGGCCCAGCAGCTCGGCTCCGCGCAGACGGTCGGTGATGCCCGCATCCGCAAAGATGCTGAGTCCGTAGCCGGCCCTACTCGGCGTCCTGTGCTTCGATCAGGTCGAGGTCGCGGACGCAGAAGCCGAGGTGTTCGAAGGTCTCGTTGAGCACCGTGGCGAGGCACTGCCGCACCAAGCGGCCCCGGGCGTACGGCGGCCAGACATCGTCGTCGGGCACCGGCGCTCGCGCTGCGAGCTGCGCAGCGCTGACCTCCTCGAGCCAGGCCTGCAGCTCGGCGGCCTGCGCGTCACGCACGCTCACGATCTCCTCGAGGGTCGGATCGAGCGAGAGGTCAAGCCCGTGCGCTCCACGGTAGGGCTCGACGGTCGTCCCGATGCCCATCGGTGTGAACAGCTCCGTCGAGCCCAGGCAGCAGCGGCGGAACCACGAGTCGTGGACGAAGACCAGGTGGCGCATCGTCTGCACCGCCGACCACTCGTCGTTCACGCTGCGGCGCTCGATGCCGGGCCTACGGCGGATTCGCTCGATCGTGGCGGCCCAGCCGGCATGGAGCTGACGCGATGCCTCGCGCAGATCGTCAGGGTCCTCGGAGCGGATCAGCACCCGCACCGGATGACGCCGGTCGAGCTCTGCCTCGACGTACTCGCTGACCTCGACACCGTTGACCACGAGGTTGGCGACGAGCCCGTCGATCACGGCATTCTGCATGACGACGCCGATCAGGCGTGCCCCGCTCAGATCGCACTCGCGGAACTCCACACCGTGCAGATCCTCGTCCACATATCGCGTCATGCCCCGCATACTAGATCCGAGCACCGACAAGCCGGCCTCCCCGCAACTGCTCGACTTCGCTGTCGACGAAATCCCACCCGCCCAAAGGCCAGACCCGCACCCAGGCTTGCTCCGGTTCGTAGACGTCTTCGGAGTCGTCGATGCCGATCAGGAACTCGCGTCCATCGTCAAACAGGCCGTACTCGGCGGCCATCCGCATCCGCCCGGCATTGAGAACCCTTCATCTTGAATTCGCAGGTGGGATGGTGTGGCCTGGGGTCGGTCGGTCGGTCGGCCGGCCGGCCGGCCGGGTCGGGTCACTCGTCTGTGCCTGACGGCATCGTCCGGTTTCGCAGCCCCCTACGATCGGCGGCGGAGCTTGGACGCGGGTCGAGGGGGTCGGAAGTCGGAAAAGTTCTCACTGAGGACGCCCGCACCGCCGAGGACGCCCCACCACCGAGCATCGGCGGCGGGTGCTCAGGACACCAGACCCTGCTCCGCCAGTTCCGTCAGGGTCACGGTGCACAGGCCGCCGCGTTCGCTGCGCACGTCCGTCACCTCCAGCCGGGTGCCCGGCAGCAGGATGAACTCCTCCTCGCCGGTGAACGCCGAGAACTCCTGGATGCCGGTGGCCCGGAGCGGACGCACCTCGAAGAGCGTGCGCCTGCCGCGACTGCCGAGGAACGCCCGCGCCACGCCGGGCTTCGACGTGCAGGAGGAGACGCCCCACCAGGTCACGGTCCGTCCGAGCGGGTACTGTGCGCGCAGGTCCAGCGACACCCCGCGCCAGAGCGGCTCGGTGCGGGCGGGCAGCTGCGAGACCGCCGAGAACAGCAGCCGCAGGTACGGGAGGTAGGGCACGACCCTGGTCCGGTCCGGGGAGCGCAGGACGGAGTTGATCTCCCGGTAGAACGCGGACTCGCAGGTGTAGAGGTGCAGGGCGGCGATCGCGTCGGCGGACAGGCCGGCCTGCGCCTCGTCCGCCCGCCGGCGGCCGAACTCGTGCGACAGCCCGACGTGCCGGTCCAGGCCGGACAGCAGCGCGGCGACACGGCTCACGGCGTCGCGGAAGTCCATCAGCGGAGTGTCGAGTACCCCGGTGACGGCCGGCAGGACGAGCCCCTCGTCCTTCACACCGGCGAGTCGTTCGAGGTAGAGCTGGTGCAGCTCCATGGTGGACGTGATGAACGCGCCCATCCGCTCGGCGACGGCGCCGTCCGTCGCGCCGCCGCCGCTGGCGCGGGTCTCCCAGCCCCGGCTCGGCAGCCAGTCGACCTCGTCGGCGCCCAGCGAGGCGAGAGCCGCGTTCACCGTCGCGAAGTGGTCGCCGTCGCAGAAGACGTCGCCCTGCGCCGCGGGGTTCGCGTGGTCGATGTGCCGGACCTCGACCCCGGGGTACTTCTTCTGGAGCCGGAGGACCACCTGCTTCAGACTGCGCGCGTGCGCTCCCCACCAGGCGAAGACCACCCCGCGGTCCTCCTCCCCGGCGTGCTGCTTGGCCCGCAGGATCTCCTCGACGATCCGCTCGGCGACCGGCCGCCAGAACGCGGTGTGCCCCTCGGGTCCGATCGCCCCGTCGCCACTGGCGGTCAGGGCCGCGTTCAGCAGCAGCACGCCCTGGGTGAGCATCGCCTGGAACCACTCCGGCGGCTGCACGGTGTCCTGCTCCTTCAGCAGCGCCCGCACGTCGGCGATCGGGGTCTTCCTGGGGATGCCGTACTTCCAGATCGCCGCCGCCTTGATCAGGCAGCGGAGGCTGACGACCCTGCCGAACCGGCTGTCCTTCCAGTCGTGGAAGGTGTTGTCGAACATCGCGATGCCGGTGGCGCTCTCAGGCCGGGGGTACGGGTTCTGGCCGAAGACGACGACCTTCCAGCGGTGCGGTGCGTGCGGCTTGAGCGCCTGGAAGGTCAGTTCGCGGACGGGGACGACGCCGGGGCCGCGGTCCGGGCCGATGAACGCGGCCGCCTCGGGCCGGGCCTCGATGACCGGCCGCAGCAGGGGGAGCCAGGGCTCGCCGCCACCCGCGAAGAGTTCCGCGAGGGCCAGCGGGTCGTTCGGGTCGGGCGTGGCGGCGGTCGCGGGCGTGGCGGGGGTGGCGGGGGTGGCGGGGGTGCTGGCGTCGCTCATGGTGGAGGTCTCCGCAGGATCGGACCGTGCTGACGGCGGGCGTCGTCGGCGGGCGGTCGACACGCCGACGGTGAGCACAGTCCTACCGGCCGGGTGTGACAACCGCCGGCCCGTCCGGCCGGGGTGCTTCGAGCCCGCTGACGACTGGTCAGCCGGCCTCTCCCGGGCGGTCGCTGACGGCGGCCGACCTGTCAGTGCCCGGCGGTAACGTCGTGATCGACAGCGAGGGACAGTCGTTCTCGATCGGAGTGGGCCATGACCGAAAACCGTGCGCAGTCGCCGCTCAGGGTGGTGCTGACCGACCTCAACTCGACGGTGGTGCAGGCCTGGCGGGCGGCCTTCGCCGACACCCCCGGGGTGGAGATCCGCCAGGGCTCGATCCTCGACGAGCAGGTCGACGCCTGGGTCAGCCCCGGCAACTCCCGCGGCCGGATGGACGGCGGCGTCGACGCCGTCATCAAGCGGCACCTCGGCGCGGGCATCCAACTGCGGGTCCAGCGCGCGATCCGGGACCGGTTCGCCGGGCGGCTCCCGGTGGGGAGCGCGGTGTGCGTCCCGTCCGGGGCGGTCAATCCGGCGTTCCTGATCTCGGCGCCGACGATGGAGGAGTCCGCGCAGAACGTGAGCCAGACGCTGAACGTCGCGCTGGCGTGCGCCGCCGCCTTCCAGGCGATCCACCGGCAGAACGAGGAGGCGCCGGGCAGCATCACGTCGGTGGCGCTGGTCGGCATGGGCGCCCGGACCGGTCGGGTGCCGGCGCGGGTGTGCGCCAACCTGATGTGGACGGGCCACACCCTGTTCAACGACCACTCCTTCGAGGACTTCGACGACCTGCGCAGCACGATCGTCGCGCAGCTCGACGACATCGAGCGGGCGCCCGACACGAAGCCGGTCCGGATAGCCCCGCCGGCGCGGGTCACATCGCGCCGCTGACCGGGTGTCGCCGCCCCAAGGGCCGTGTCACCGCGGGCCGTTGTTGCGGCAGCGTTACAGGTCGTTCCGCCGACGACGGGCTGACCTGCGGTGATGCCGCTTCGGTCGAGGGGGTGCCCGACTTTCACCACCTCCTGGGCCGGTGCCTCGGCTACAGTCGCGCCTGCCGGGTGCGGCCTGTCGGGCGTGGGTCTGCCCGGCATGCGCCGGGCCGTTTCGCGGACGATGGAGGAACCTGTGCCGCCGACCTCGCAGCCACTGCGGAAGTTGGGCTTCCTGACGATCGGGTTGTTCGAGGAGGAGGACCCCCGGCGCGGTCACGAGTCGACGCTCGAACTCATCGAGCTGGGGGAGCAACTCGGCTTCGACAGCGCGTGGGTGCGTCATCGTCATCTGCAGTACGGCATCTCCTCGCCGGTGGCCGTGCTGGCGGCGGCCTCGCAGCGCACCAGCCGGATCGACCTGGGCACGGCGGTCATACCCCTGGGGTGGGAGAACCCGCTGCGGTTGGCCGAGGACCTGGCGACGGTCGACATACTCTCCGGTGGCCGCCTCAACCCGGGGGTCAGCGTGGGGCCGCCGATGCACTACGACCGGGTGAGGGAGGCGCTCTACCCCGACACCGGCGACATCGAGGACTTCGGCTACGACCGGGTCCGGCGACTGCTGGACTTCGTCCGCGGCGGGCCGGCCAGCGACTTCGACGGGACGGAGGGCTTCGAGGTGTTCTCACGGCGCGTCCAGCCGCAGGCCGCGGGGCTGGGGCGCCGGCTCTGGTACGGCGGCGGCAGCCTGCGCTCGGCGCGGTGGGCCGGCGAGCACGGGATGAACCTGCTGACCAGCAGCGTGGTGAAGTCCGAGAGGTCCGGGACCCCGGAGCCGGGGACGTCCCAGGAGCCCGAGGACTTCGCCGAGGTCCAGCTCTCGCACATCAGGACGTTCCGGGCCCACCACCCCGAGGGCGAGCGCGCCCGGGTCTCCCAGGGCCTGGTCGTCATCCCCACCGACAGCGCCACGCCGCAGCAGCGGGCCAGGTACCAGGAGTACGCCCGCCGGCGGTTGCCGCGCACCGCGGCGCCGCAGGGCCCGGCCCGCCTGATGTTCGCCCCCGACCTCGTCGGCGGCTCCGCGGAGATCGCCGAACGGCTCCACTCCCACGCGGCCTTCCGCGAGGTCGACGAGGTCGCCTTCGCGCTGCCCTTCACCTTCGAGCGCGCCGACTACGTGCAGATCCTCACCGACCTCGCCACCCGGCTCGGCCCCGCGCTCGGCTGGTCGCCGGCGGCCTGACCCGCGAACGCCACCGCCGGGCCACCGGCGCCACCGCCTGCCTGCCTGCCCGACCGGCCCGCCCGGTCAGCGGGCGATGGTGGCGTGCATCTCCCACACCAGGATCTCGGCGGGCTCGACCGCAGTGACCCGCTGGCCGCCGACCGCGGTGAACCGCACCGCGTCGCCGGCCTCCAGCGGCCCGACGCCCTCCAGCGCCACGCTGCCCCGCGGGACGAACAGGTGCAGGAAGGGGGCCTGCGGCAGTTCGACGCTCTGGCCGGGCTGCAGACGGGCCACGTGCAGCGCCGCGTGGCGGTTCCTGATCCGGATGGCGGACTCACCGTCGTGCCGGTCCATCCCGGAGGCCACCGGGATCAGGCCGCCGGACAGCAGCGCGTCGTCGATCTCCAACTGCTCGTACCCCGGCGTGATGCCGCCCTCGTCCGGCAGGACCCACATCTGCACGAAGTGGACGGGGTCGGTGTGCGCCTCCGCACCGCTCAGGCGCCAGGAGTCGTTCTTCTCCGAGTGCAGGATGCCGGAGCCCGCGCTCATCCGCTGGGCGAGTCCGGGGTAGATCACGCCGGAGTGGCCGGTGGAGTCCTGGTGGACCAGGGAGCCCTGCAGGACCCAGGTGACGATCTCCATGTCGCGGTGCGGGTGGGTCTCGAAGCCGCTGCCCGGCCGGACGATGTCGTCGTTGTTGACCAGCAGCAGCCCGTGGTGGGTGTTGTCGGGGTCGTAGTGTCCGCCGAAGGAGAAGGAGTGCTTGGAGTCCAGCCAGTCGATCTTCGTACCGGACCGCTCGCCGGAGCGGCGGACGTCGATCCGGGGCTGCTGCACGGTCGTGTTCATCGCGTGGTCCTTTCGGGCGTTCCCGCCGGGTTGCCGACTCTGCACGGAAGAACCTAGTTGATTCTTCAACTATTCCCGCCATGAGGGGCCGTCCTGCGGGTCGCCCCGCGAAGGGCCGTAGGCGCCGGTCACGCCCGCGTGGGCGCACGGCCGTGCAGGGGTCGCGCCGTGCTCAGACGTTCAGCGCCAGCGGGAAGGTGACGCCGGTCAGCCGCTCAGAGGCCGCCCACAGCCGCTCGGCGGCCACCGGGTCGCTGGCCGCGGGCGTCCGCCCGACCAGGGTCGGGGCGCCGCGCATCTCGCCGAGCCCGTCAGGGCCCAGGTAGGCGGCGCCGGGCAGGTCCTGGGTGGCGGCGTACAGGGTGGGCAGCGCGCCGGCCGCGCTGTCCTGCGCGATCAGCGGGTTGGTGACCAGCATCAGCGCGCGCCGCACCGCGCTGCTGTCGCGGCCCTGGAGGTTGGTCGCGGCGTAGCCGGGGTGCGCGGCCAGGGCGCGGACGGACGAGCCGGCCGCGGTGAGCCGGCGCTGGAGTTCCAGCGTGAAGAGCAGGTTGGCCAGCTTGGACTGGGCGTACGCGCGGACCGGGGTGTACTCGCCGGTCAGGTCCAGGTTGTCGAAGTGGATCCGGTTGCCGGGCAGCCGGTGGGCGCCCGAGGAGACCGTGACCACCCGGTCGGTGACGTGCGGCAGCAGCAGGGTCGTCAGCGCGAAGTGGCCGAGGTGGTTGGTGCCGAACTGGGTCTCGAAGCCGTCCTTGGTGCGGGACTGCGGGACGTTCATCACGCCGGCGTTGTTCACGAGCAGATCGAGGTCGCCTTGCCAGGAGGCGGCGAACTCGCGTACGGAGGCGAGGTCGGCCAGGTCGAGGCGGCGCACCTCGAGCCCGCCCCTGACGCTGCCCACGGACCGGGCCGCGGCCTCGCCGCGCCCGACGTCGCGGACCGCGAGCACCACGTGCGCGCCGGCCCGGGCGAGAGCGGTGACGGTGGCGATGCCCAGGCCGCTGTTGGCCCCGGTGACCACGGCCGTGCGGCCGCTCTGGTCGGGGATGTCGGATGCGTTCCACTTCGGCGTCTTCGTCATGCCCCCAATGTAGGCATCGTCAACAATGATGTCAATGACAACAATGTGGGCAACGAAAACACTGGTGCGGCCGCGAGGGATCGGAGGCGACCGTCGTGGCCCTAGGGTGGGGACATGCAGAGTCGCCCCTACCACCATGGAGACCTCCGGGCCGCGCTGCTCGTGCGCGCCGAGGAGACGCTCCGCGAGAAGGGGCCGGGCGCCCTCTCGCTGCGCGAGCTGGCCCGCGACCTCGGGGTCAGCCATGCCGCGCCCAGCCGGCACTTCAAGGACAAGCAGGCGTTGCTGGACGCGCTGGCCCTGGCCGGTTTCGACCGCCTCGGTGCCGGCCTGACCGCGGCCTGCGGGGCGGCCGGCGATTCCTTCGCCGAGCAACTCGGCGCGCTCGCCCGCGGTTACGTCGGCTTCGCCACGGCCAACGTCGTGCTGCTCGACCTCATGTACGCCGTCAAGCACGACCCGGCGGCCTCCGAGGCGTTGATCGCCGCGGGCCAGCGCTGGGCGGAGCTGGCCATCGGGCTGATCGCCGAGGGGCAGCGCCGCGGTGAGGTGCGCGAGGGCCCGCTGGAGCTGATCGGCACCCCGGTCTTCGCCACCCTGCACGGCTACGCCAGCCTCGCGGTGGGCGGCATGCTCCCGCCCGAGGCGGTCGCCACCGGCCTCGACGACGTCATCACGTACATGCTGCGCGGCTGCGCACCGGACCGTCCGTAGCGCCGGGCGCCCGGCTCACGCTTCGGGCCGCAGGGCGGCCAGGACGGCCCGGGTGGTCCATTGCCCGGCGGCACCGGGCCGGCCGGCGAGGTAGTCCGCGCACCGCTCCGGGGGCCAGCCGTGGGCCTCGGCGAGGCCGGTGGCGATGGTGCGGAGGTACCCGGCCGAGGGGGCGTTGAGGTCGGCGTCGGCCAGGGCCCAGGGGGCGGTGAAGGTGAGGACCGGGATGTCGTCGATCACCCCGGGGCAGAGCAGCGTCTCGTACCGGCCGGGGCCGAGCCGGTCGCGGCCGGTGGCCAGCGCGCGGGTCAGGTCGAGGTCCACCCCGGGTTGCCGGTGCATCTCCTGGGCGGCGATGTCGGAGAACTGACGCACCGTGACGAGGTAGGCCCGGGCAGGCAGCTCGCCGTCCTGGGCGGGGTCGTAGCAGCCCGTGCCGCCGCCCCACACGAGCGACTCCCCGGCGAAGTACAGCAGGCCGGGCAGCAGCGCCGGCACCGTCCGCCGGGGTGGTCGGCGGTCGCGGCAGCCCGGGTAGCTGCGGGCCCCGCCGGCCGGCCGGCCGCCGGCGAGGTAGCACGCCAGCCGGTCGGCGTGCATGTTCGAGCCGTAGGCCGCGTACCACACCGGCTCCCGCGGTCCGGGGGCACCGGTCGCGGGCCGTACCGGCCGGGCGCCGGAGAGCCGGGCGGCAGGAGCGTTGCGGGCACCACCGATGACGGATCGTCTGGATTCCTCCACGGTCCACGAAGCTACCCGTCGAGGGACGGCGGACGCGGGAGGTCCGGGTCCGGCGCTCGCTCACCGCGCTGGGACGGTACGGCGAGGCCGAGGACGTCGCCGCCGCGGTCGCCCACCTGGCCGGTCCGGGCGGGCGCTACGTCACGGGCACCAGGCTCGTCTTGGACGGCGGGTCCACCACCTGATGCGACGAACGCCCGGCGCCCGGCTTCCGGTGTCCAGACCGGGTCCGCCCCCTGCCCACCGCACCGGGCAGCTCCTGTGCTCGGCGCATGGCCCTGACCGCCCCCACGCCCGCCGGACCGCCGGAGCCCGCCGCGCCGGAGCCCGTCACGGCCGAGCCGGTGCGGGCCGTGCCCGGTTCGCTGCTCACCCAGTCCTGGCTCGACCTCACCTTCCTGCACTGGGCCCTCGACCCGGCGCAGGTGGCGCCGTTGCTGCCGCCCCACACGCGTCCGGACGTGCTGGGCCCGGTGACGTACGTGGGTCTGGTGGCGTTCCGGATGCACCGGGTGGGGTGGTTCCGGCTGCCCGGGGTGCCGTACCTCGGGACGTTCCCGGAGACCAACGTGCGGCTCTACTCGGTGGACGAACAGGGCCGGCGCGGCGTGGTGTTCCGCTCGCTGGAGGCGTCCCGCCTGGTCCCGGTGGCGACCGCCCGGCTGGGCTTCCGGCTGCCGTACGTCTGGGCCCGGATGGCCATCGAGAAGCGCGGCGACACCGTCACCTACACCAGCGCCCGGCGCTGGCCGGGGCCGCGCGGCGCGCACAGCCGGATATCCGTCCGGATCGGTGAACCGGTGCGGGAGCCGACCGAGTTGGAGCACTTCCTGACGGCCCGCTGGGGGATGCACAGCGACTTCTTCGGCCGGCAGATGTACCTGCCGAACACCCATCCGCGCTGGCCGCTGCACCGCGCCGAGCTGACCGGGTGCAGCGAGGACCTGGTGGCCGCCGCCGGGCTGCCGAAGCCGCTCGCGGCGGTCAGCGTGCTGTACTCGCCGGGCGTGCCGGTGCGCTTCGGCTGGCCGCTGCGCCCGGCCGGCATCCCGACACCCTGAGGGGGTCCGCGGCACGGCGGCCGGGCCGCACCGACCACGGCTCGCGCGTGGATTCAGGCTCGGGTCAGGCTCGGGTCAGGCCGCCGGTACGGGCTCGCCGGCGCGGTCCGGCAGGGCCGCCGGCACGGTGCCGGCGGCGGGCGGGGCGGGGGGGGGGGGCGGGGGGGGGGGGGGGGGGGGGGAAGCGAGGGGCAGGCGGGGGGGG
>NZ_BAAALF010000028.1:42964-58378 GCF_039528135.1 Kitasatospora nipponensis
AGCCGGCCCCGGGCCCCGACGGGCCGCGGAGCAGGGCGAACGCGGCGGCCAGCTCGGCGGCCAGGCACCCGGGATCCGGGTCGGCCTTGCGCAGGATCTGGAGCCCCTGGACCAGGCCCAGCAGGAGGCGCGCGGCGTCCCGCGGGCTCACCGCGGCGGTCAGCTCCCCGGCTTCCCGGGCCCGTTCCAGCTGGGCGGTGAACGCGTCCTCCGCGCTGCGCAGGCCGGCCCGGGCCAGCTCCGCGACGGCGGCGTCGCCGGGCAGCAGTTCGGCGATGCTGTTGACGCTGAAGCAGCCAGCACCGCTGCAGGCGGACTCGGCCTGCAGCAGCGTCTCGAAGAGGCGCCGCAGCTGCGGGAGCGCGGGCTGCCGGTCGTCGAGGGTGGCGGCGAGCAGGTCGGCCTGCCGTCCGAGGTAGCGGCCGAGGGCCTGGACGAACAGCTGGTGCTTGTCGCCGAACGCCGCGTAGATCGAGCCGCGTCCCAGCTGCAGCCCCTCCACCAGGTCGTTCATGCTCGTGGCCTCGTAGCCCTTGCGCCAGAACAGGAGCATGGCCCGGTCCAGGATCGCCTCTTCGTCGAACGTCCGCGGTCTTCCCATGGCCCTACCGTACCCAAGCCCCGGGGTGGGCGCCGCACATATTTGACCTCTCGTTCCAGAATCTGTAAGTTCTGGAACGAGAGGTCAAATACTCCGTCCGGAGCAGCGGCCCGACACCCACCCCGATTCCAGGAGCACAGCCATGACCGACGCCCCGATCGCCCCGCAGCAGACCCAGCGCGAGATCCACCTGGTCTCCCGCCCCGTCGGCGAGGCCCGCGCGCAGGACTTCGCCCTCGTGGAGAGCGCGATCCCGCAGCCCGGTGAGGGCCAGCTGCTGGTGCGCAACACCTGGATGTCCGTCGACCCGTACATGCGGGGGCGGATGAACGCGGGCACCGGCTCCTACATCCCGCCGTTCGAGTTGGGCGCGCCGCTCAGCGGTGGCGCGACGGGCACCGTGGTGGCCTCGCGCTCCGCCGCCGTCCCGGTCGGCACCGCCGTGCTGCACCAGCTGGGCTGGCGCGAGTACGCCGTCGTCGACGCGTCGGCCGTCATGCCGATCGACGTCTCGCTGGCTCCCGCCTCCGCGTACCTCGGCGTGCTGGGCATGCCGGGCCTGACGGCCTACGCCGGCCTGACCGAGGTGGCGCCGGTGGCCGAGGGCGACGTCGTCTTCGTCTCCGGCGCCGCCGGTGCGGTCGGCTCGGTCGCCGGGCAGATCGCCCGCCGGCTCGGCGCCTCCCGGGTGATCGGGTCCGCCGGTGGCCCGGAGAAGGCCAAGAAGCTGGTCGAGGAGTTCGGCTTCGACGCCGCCATCGACTACCGGGCCGGCTCGGTCGCCGAGCAGCTCGCGCAGGCCGCCCCCGCGGGCGTGGACGTCTACTTCGACAACGTCGGCGGGGACCACCTGGAGGCCGCCATCGGCGCGATGCGCCCGGGCGGGCGGATCGCCCTGTGCGGGGCGATCAGCCAGTACAACGCCACCGAGCCGGTCCCGGGCCCGCGCAACCTGGCCGCCGCGATCGGCAAGCAGCTCACCCTGCGCGGTCTGCTGGTCGGCAGCTACTACCACCTGGCCCCCGAGTACGCCCGGCTCGCCGCCGGCATGCTCGCGGCCGGCGAGCTGCGTGCCGAGGAGACCGTCCTGGACGGCATCGACCGGGCGCCCGAGGCCTTCCTCGGCCTGATGCGCGGCGCTAACACCGGCAAGATGCTCGTCCGCCTCGCCGGCTAGCAGCCCCGGAGTCCCGTCAGCCCGTCAGGAGGAACGGCAGTGCAGATCGAGATCTACTCGGACCTGGTGTGTCCGTGGTGCTACATCGGCAAGCGGCGCTTCGAGCAGGCCCTGGCGGCCTTCCCGGCGGCCGACGAGGTCGAGGTCGTCTACCGGCCCTTCCAGCTCAACCCGGCCGCGTCGGCGGCCGGCGAGCCGTCGGCGCTGGTCTACGAGCGGAAGTTCGGCAAGCCCGCGGCGGCCGTCTTCGGCCCGCTCACCGAGGCCGCGGCGGCCGAGGGCATCGAGTTCCGGATGGAGCGGGCGGTGGCCACCAACACCTTCACCGCCCACCGGCTGCTCTGGTTCGCCGCGCGGCACGGGCGGCAGGCCGAGGTGAAGGAGCGGCTGCTGGCCCACTACTTCACCGACGGCGGTCACCTGGGCGACCCGGAGCAGCTGACGGCGATCGCCGTCGCGGCGGGACTGGACCGCGAGCAGGTCACGGGCTTCCTGGCTTCGCAGGAGGGCGTCCGGGAGGTGCGCGCCGAGCTGGCGCACGGCGCGGAGCTGGGCATCTCGTCGGTGCCGACCTTCGTCTTCGACGGCCGGGTGGCGGTTTCGGGGGCGCAGAGCCCCGAGCTGCTGCTGGAGGTCATGGCGAAGGTCGCCGCCGGGACCGTCGACCGGTCGGCGCACTGACCGTCCCGCCCCGATTGCAGCCGGGCACGCACCCGCCCAGGCTCACAGGTACGGGCCGGTACGCAGGCAACCACGCACGCAGGCAGAACGACAGGCAGAGCAGAGCAGAGGAGCGGACCGTGAAGGCAGCAGTCATCGACAGGTACGGCCAGGTCGGCGAGGTGGTGACGGTCGCCGAGGTGCCCGCGCCCGAGGTCGGCGACCAGGAGGTGCTGATCGAGGTCAGGGCGGCCGGGGTCAACCCGATCGACCACCTGATCGTGAAGGGGTTCCTGGCAGCCGGTGAGCTCGCGACGACCCGGGTCCTGGGCAACGAGGTCGCGGGCGTGGTGGTGGCGGTCGGTGCGGGCGTGACGGGGTTCGCGGTGGGCGACGAGGTCTTCAGCCGGGTCGACCCCCAGGTGGGCGGTGCCTTCGCCGAGTTCGTCGCAGTGCACGAGAGCCTGGTCGCCGCGAAGCCGGCCCGGCTCTCCTTCGAGGAGGCGGCCGCGCTGCCGCTCGTCGCGCTGACCGCCTGGCAGGCCCTGACGGAGCAGACGCAGCTGCGGGCGGGCCAGCGGGTGCTGATCCACGGCGGCACGGGCGGGGTGGGGTCCGCCGCCATCCAGATCGCCAAGCACCTGGGAGCGGAGGTGGTCACCACGGTGGGTACCGACGGCGCGGAGCAGGCCCGCCGGCTCGGGGCCGACCAGGTGGTCGAGTACCGCAAGGAGAAGTTCGACGAGGTCGTCGACTCGGTGGACGTGGTCCTCGACACCGTCGGCGGGGAGACCCAGGCGCGCTCCTTCGGCCTGCTCAAGCAGGGCGGCGCGCTGGTGTCGATCGTCATGGTCCCCGACATCGAGGCCCAGCGGGAGCGTTGGGGCGTTTCCGTCAGCGCCTTCTTCATGCACCCGGACGGGGCACAACTGGCCCAGCTCGCACGGCTGGTGGAGGCGGGGGAGCTCAAGCCCGTCGTGCAGCAGGTCTTCCCGCTGGACCGGGCGCCGGAGGCCCTGCTGGCGGTCGAGGCCGGCGGGGCCCGCGGCAAGACCGTCATCAGCGTCCGGCCCTGAGGGGAATCAGGACCCCGAGGTTCCGGTGGGCCGTGGCCCGGGCGGCTCGCCGGCCCGGGCCGCCCGCCGGTGAGTCGGTCCGTCGGTCAGCCGGTCGGGTTCAGCGGCAGGGTCCAGGCGGGGGAGTCGACGGCACGAGCGTGAGACGCGGCGCTGCTCTCATCGATGGCGCCGGCCGAAGAATCAATCGGCGATCAAGCGCACCTGGGTGGGTTCCAGGTGCAGTTCATACGCGGTGTTGCAGTCGTTGATGAGTGTGCCCACGTGCGCGCCGCAGGGGCACTGGCGGTTCATGCCTGCGTGACCATGGAGGCCACAGCATCCGCTGGAGTGCCTCGTGCAGTCGGTGTCCTTCCGAAGACCGCGGGCGTCGTCCGGGTGCAGAACCACGGTGTTCCGGGGGCCCGCGGACACCAGGAACCTGTCCCCGTCCGGGTCTCCGAGGCACGGACCTCCGGGGAAGACCTCTCGGCACTCGTCGGTAGGCACGAGCGGTGCACCCCACGGCTCGGGTTCCCGGGCGAAGAAGCCGAGCGGCATGGTCGCGGTGGCACGACGTGATCCGTCGGCCTTGCGGTAGCCCTGGTCCCCCGGGCGGGCTGGCATCTCGGTCAGTTCGGTCAGCGGTCCAGTGATGGCAAGCCCGCAGGCCGAGCACACGAAGACAGTCACTCTGTGTTCATAGCACCCGACCGTCGGCGTGCCAAACGGATTCACCGCCGGACCGGCGTGCCGCGGGGCCGGTGCGGACGGGTTGACCACCGCGGGCCGCCGGGGATCGTCAGACAAGCGCCGGCGGCACCGGGTCCGGACGGTCGCAGGTGCTCGCCAGCTCGACCGTCCGGCCCGAGTCGGCGGCGGTCAGCAGGCTCTCCATCACGTCCAGTACGTGGTAGGCGAGTTCGCCGCCGCAGCGGTGCGCCGAGCCTGCCGACAGGGCGCGGGCCAGGTCGGCGACGCCGTGGCCCCGGTCGGCCGCCCGGTGGCCGCCGGCGACCGGGAGCACCGACCATCCGCGGTCGCCGGCCCGCCGGATCTCCACCGGCCCCTCGAACTCGTTGGGGTCGGGCACCGAGAGCGAGCCCGCGTCGCCGTAGACCTCGATGTGCGGCAGCCGACCGGCCCAGACGTCGAAGCTCATCAGCAGGGTGGTGAGCGCGCCGCCGGCGTGTTCCAGCGTGCCGGTGACATGGGTCGCCACCTCGACCGGGAAGGCGGTGCCGGCCCGCGGGCCGCTGCCGATCGTGCGACGGTCGGCGGGCCGCGCGGACATCCCGGTGACCCGCCGGACCGGGCCGAGCAGGGTGACCAGCGCGCTGAGGTGGTAGGGACCCATGTCGAGCAGCGGGCCGCCGCCCGGGCGGTAGTAGAACTCCGGGTCCGGGTGCCAGAGTTCGTGGCCCGGGGTGGTCATGAAGGCGGTCGCGGCCAGCGGCCGGCCGATCGCGCCCGCGTCCAGCGCGGCCCGGGCCGCCTGCAGGCCGGTGCCCAGCACGGTGTCCGGCGCGCAGCCGACCCGCACGCCGGCGCGGGCCGCCGCCGTCAGGACCTCCCGGGCCTCGCGGGTGGTCGCCGCGAGCGGCTTCTCCCCGTACACGTGCTTGCCGGCGGCGATCGCCGCGTGCGCCACCTCGGCGTGCGCCGCCGGGACGGTGAGGTTCAGCACCAGGTCCACGTCCTCCGCCGAGCAGAGCCCGGCCACCTCGCTCGCCCGGGCGCCCGGCACCGGCTCGGCGGCCCGCCGGGCCCTGGCGGGGTCGAGGTCGGCGACCGCCACCACCCGCACCTCGGGCAGCCGGGCCAGGGTCCGCAGGTAGACCCCGCTGATCCGGCCGGCGCCGACCACGCCGATCCGCAGCGCGCTCACCGGGTCACCCAGGCCATGCCCTGGCGGATCATGGCATCGACCTCGGGCACCGCCAGGTCCGCCAGGGTGTGCCCGATGGTGGTGACGAAGACCCGCCCCGCACCCCAGGCGCGGGTCCAGGTGACCGGCACCAGGGTGCCGGCCAGCTCCGGGTGGTCCGGGTCGAGGGCGAACTCGCTGTGCGCGAGGACGTCGACACCCGGGTCCACGTGCACGTAGTACTGCTCGGTGGTGACCGGGAACGGCCCGACCCCGGCGAGCACCGGATGGTCCGCGCGCCCGGGGCACGGGCGCACCGTGTAGGCGACGGGCTCCCGCGGATGGTGGACGAACTGGCCGCCCGTCATCAGCTGGTACGCCGGCTCCTCGCGGAAGGCGTCCACGATCCCGCCGTGCCACCCCGCCAGCCCGGTGCCGGCGCGCACCGCCCGGGAGAGCCCGGCGAGCTGTTCGGGGCTGATGCGGCCCATCGTCCAGCACTGCACCACGAGGTCGGTGGCGCGCAGCAGCGGCTCGTCCGTGTAGCTGTCCAGGCTGTCGGAGACCGTGACCCGGTAGCCGGCCTCGGTCAGGATCCGCGCACAGCGGTCACCGGCCGCAGCGGGCCGGTGCCCCTCCCAGCCGCCGCACACCACCAGGGCCTGCCGGCCACGGCCGGCCCTGGCCAGCTGGTCGGACACCATCGCACCCTCCCGATGAAGGACCATCGCCCTTGACGGCGGCGGGACTTGACGGGCGGCGGACGGACCGGCCGCGGCGCCCCGGCCGGTACGTTACCGGGCCGGGGCTTAATGCAACAGCACACTGCAATGGCACTTGGATGGGTCGGGTGCCGATCAGGCACAGAGCGCCGGCTCCCGGACCTCGCTGCCCGCCGGGGCCTCGCCGTCCCGGGCCTCGCCGTCCGGGGCCGCCTCGTGCGGGATCGCCTCGTCCGGGGCCGTCTCGTGCAAGGCCTCGTCCTCCGCGGCCGCGACTGCCGCCGCGACTGCCGCCGCTTCGGCCACCGGCTCGGCCGCCGGCGTCGCCTCACGCCCGCCCGTGCGGGTGGCGCCGGCGCCCGCGATCACCACCAGGACGACGCCGGCGGCCGGCGCCGCACCGGGGATCTGGCCGAGCACCAGGATGCCCATCAGCAGCGCGATCGCCGGCTCCAGGCTCATCAGCGTGCCGAAGGCGCCGGCGGTGAGGCGGCGCAGGGCGAGGAACTCGAGGGTGAACGGCAGCACGGTGCTCAGCGCGGCCAGCCCCAGCATGACCAGGACCAGCGGCCAGGTCGCCCGGGCGAGCTCGGACGGCGCGGCCACCAGGGTGGCCACCACGCCCGCCACCGGAAGCGAGATCGCCAGCCCCTTCAGCCCGGTGACCCGGTCGCCCACCCGCTGGGTCAGCAGGATGTACCCGGCCCAGCAGGCCGCCGCGCCCAGCGCGAAGCCGAGGCCGGCCGGGTCGATGCCGCCCTGCCAGGGCTCGGTCAGCAGCACCACACCGGCGGCGGCCAGCGCGGCCCAGTGCTTGCGCCCGCCGCCCGGACGCAGCAGCGAGACCGCGAGCGGGCCCAGGAACTCCAGCGCGCTCGCGGTGCCCAGCGGGATGCGGGCGGCGGAGAGCATGAAGAGCAGCACCATGCCGGCGGTCACCAGGCCCAGCAGCGCGCAGGCCAGCAGGTCCCGGCGGGCGAAGTCGCGCGGGCGCGGGCGGACCAGCAGCAGGACCAGCACGCCGGCCCAGGCCAGCCGCAGTCCGGCCGTGCCGGTGGCGCCGAGCTGGGCGAAGAGCGGCACCGACAGGGCCAGTCCGAGCTGGACCGAGGACATCGCGCCCACCGCCATCAGGGCGCCACTCTGGGCACCGTGCAGGCGCGGACGGGTGGGGAGGCGAGAGGTGACGGCTTCCAGCGGGCTCATGCGCACCAGTAGAGGGCGCACCGACCGCTCGCGTCCACGTGCCGATCATGGACAATTCGTTCGGGAAAGCTGAACAATGGCGGGATGGAGACACGGCGGCTGCAGATCCTGGCGGAGTTGTCGCGACTGGGCTCGATGCGCGCGGTCGCCGATGTGCTGGGCATCACCACCTCGACGGTCTCGCAGCAGGTCGCCGCGCTGGCCCGCGAGATGGACACCGCGCTGATCGAGCCCGTCGGGCGGCAGGTCCGGCTGACACCGGCGGGTCGACGGCTGGCCGAGCACGCGGTGACGATCCTGGCCGCGGTCGAGACGGCGCACCGCGACCTCGGCCCGGGAGCCGAGCCCAACGGCACACTGCGGGTCGCCGGCTTCGCCACCGCCATCCGCGGCTACCTGCTGCCCGTCGTGGTCGACCTCGCCGCGACCAGCCCCCGCGTCCACGTCCTCATCCGGGAGCACGAACCGGCCGAGTCGCTGGAGCTGCTGGCCACCGACCAGGTGGACCTCGCGCTCACCTACGACTACAACCTGGCACCGGCCGCCGAGGACCCCACCGTCAGCGCGACCGCGCTGTGGACCGCCCGGTGGGGGCTCGGCGTGCCGGCCGGCGCCGCGTGCGGCGGGGGCAGCACGCTGGAGGTCTTCGCCCGCTTCCGGTCGCACGACTGGATCGTCAACTCCCGCAACACGGCGGACGAGGAGGTCATCCGCACACTCGCCTCGATGGCGGGCTTCCGCCCCCGCGTCACCCACCAGGCCGACAGCCTCGACCTGGTGCAGGAGATGATCGCGGCCGGCCTGGGCGTGGCGCTGCTGCCGATCGGCTTCCCGACCCTGCCCACGGTACGGCTCGTCCCGCTGGCCGCCCCCGACGTGGAGCTGCGCGCCTACGCGGTCGCCCGGCACGGCCGCCTCGACTGGCCGCCGCTCGCCCTGATGACCGACCTGCTCACCACCGCCGCGCACGGCTGACCCCGGGCGCGCCGCCGCGCCCCCGCCGCGCACGGCTGACCCGCGCCCCCCGCCGCGCGGGGCCGCCCCGTGGAGGGACCGGGAGCCGCTGACTAGCATGAGGAGAGGACCTCAGGCTCCGGGCCCACGCCGCAGCGGCAGGGAGGCCGACATGGCGTTCGACACGACCGGTTTCGGACCGGCGGACGGCGGCCGCTACACGCCGATCTCCGAGCACGGCCTGATCGGCGATCTGCGGACCGCCGCCCTGGTCGGCACGGACGGCACCATCGACTGGTACTGCTGCCCGCGCTTCGATGCGCCCAGCGTCTTCGGGTCCATCCTCGACGCCGAGCGGGGCGGGTCCTTCGAGCTGGCCGCCGAGGTCCCGACCCGCAGTCGGCAGTTCTACTTCCCCGACACGAACGTCCTGATCACGCGGTTCTTCGCCGCCGACGGGGTGGCGGAGATCCAGGACTTCATGCCGGTGGTCGACGAGTCCACCGAGGCGGCCCGCCACCGGCTGATCCGGCGGGTGCTCTGCGTCCGCGGGGCCCTGCCGTTCCGGGCGCGGATCGCCCCGCGCTTCGGCTACGGAGCCGAGCCGCACACCACCCACCTGGAGGGCCACGAGGCGGTGTTCCGCTCCCCGTCGCTGACGCTCGCGCTGACCGCCACGGCGCCGCTGGAGAGCGACGGCCAGGACGTGTCGTCGCACTTCAAGCTCCTCGAGGGCGAGTCCAACGTCTTCGCCCTCGACCAGATCGACGACGACGTCCCGGTCCGGTCGTGCCCGCGGGCCGAGGCGGAGGAGCAGGCGGAGGCGACCGTCCGGTTCTGGCGGCACTGGCTGGCCCGTTCGCGCTACCACGGGCGGTGGCGGGAGATGGTGAACCGCTCCGCGCTGGTGCTGAAGCTGCTCACCTACGCGCCGACCGGCGCGATCGTGGCCGCACCCACCACCAGCCTGCCCGAGCGGATCGGCGGGGAGCGCAACTGGGACTACCGCTACGTCTGGGTCCGCGACGCCGCCTTCTGCGTCTACGCCCTGCTGCGCCTGGGGTTCACCTCGGAGGCCGAGGCCTTCATGGGGTTCCTCGGCGAGCGCGGCATCATGCGCGGCACCGGCGCGGGCGGCCCGCTGCAGATCATGTACGGCATCGACGGACGCAGCGAACTGCCCGAGTACGAGCTGTCGCACCTGGAGGGCTACCTCGGCTCCGCGCCCGTGCGGGTCGGCAACGCCGCCACCGGCCAGCTCCAGCTGGACATCTACGGAGCCCTGATCGACTCCGTCTACCTCTACGACAAGTGGGGGCAGCCGATCAGCAGCGCCCGCTGGGACGAGGTCGGCGCGATGGCGGACTGGCTGTGCGAGAACTGGGACCAGCCCGACGAGGGAGTCTGGGAGACCCGCGGGGGCCGGCGGAACTTCGTCTACTCGCGGCTGATGTGCTGGGTGGCGCTCGAGCGGGCGATGCGGATGGCGAACCGCCGCGGCCTGCCGGCCGACCTGCCCCGCTGGCGCCAGGCCCGGGACGCGATCTACCGGCAGATCATGGGGCGCGGCTGGTCGACCGGGCGCGGCGCGTTCGTCCAGTCGCTGGACGGCGGTGAGCTGGACGCCTCGCTGCTGATGATGCCGATGGCCAAGTTCGTCTCGCCCACCGACCCCAGGTGGCTCTCCACCCTGGACGCGCTGAGCACGGACCTGGTCTCCGACTCGCTGGTCTACCGCTACGACCCGACCACCAGCCCCGACGGCCTGCCCGGCGCCGAGGGGACCTTCTCGATCTGCTCCTTCTGGTACGTGGAGGCGTTGGCCCGCGCGGGCCGGCTGGAGGAGGCCCGGCTCGCGTTCGAGAAGATGCTCACCTACGCCAACCACCTCGGCCTGTTCGCCGAGGAGATCGGCCCGACCGGCGAACAACTCGGCAACTTCCCCCAGGCCTTCACCCACCTCTCCCTCATCAGCGCCGCCTTCAACCTCGACCGCGCCCTGGGCTGACTGGCCGTTGCTCTGTCGTTGTTGGTGATCGTGATTTCGAGTCCGTCGACTCGGTCGGGTGATCCTCTGGTGGCCGCAGCGGGCAGCCGGAGGGCTACCGCCACCGGCAGCTCTCACCGAGGCCCATCGTGCCCGCCACGGAGCCGGCGAGCAGCCCCCGCAACGGAGCCCGGGCGGCGAGCCACTCGGGTGCCAGGGCGAGCGCCGCACCGCTGACCGCACCCAGCAGGACACCGACCCCCAGGCTCCCGACCACGACGACGACGCCTCGCATGACACCGGCGAGGACATCCGGGTGCAGCCCCGTGCCGAGCCGGATGACCGCGCCCACGAGCGCCATCGAGCCGGAGAGCGCCGCAAGCACGGATCCGATCCGTACTCCGAGGCGGACGCCCCGTCCGACGACAGCTCCCACCACCGTGCACCCCCGGCTTGGTTGCTCTTCATCCTACGTGGCGTCCACCGGGAGCCCCCCAGGGTTCGGGGCCGATCGCGAAGCACCCCTGCTGGGGTGGCCGGCGCCCGACGGGTCTTCTGGTCCCCCCGTGGCGATCGTCCGATCGGATGACGTTCACCCCACACGCCGTCAGCAACGGTGCCGAGCGGCCGGATGGCGCGGGTCGGGTCCCTACGATGCCGCTGGGAGTGCCCGGCGACGACGGTCCGGGTGCCCGCGGCTCGTGCGAAGCGGGCCGCCCCGTCCGGGGCTCCCCGGTCGGGGCTCTTCGCCTCGGGCCTCCTCGACCCGGGGTCACTCGACTCCAGAAACGGCGGAACGCATGAGATCGACGATCCGTGGCCGGCTGCGGGCCTGGGCCGCTGGCGTGGCGACAGTCGTGGCCGTGGCGGGCACGGCCGTCACCGGTCCCGCGGCGGCGGCGCACGACGACGACCTCGGGCCGGCCATCGAGGCGATCATGCACAAGCCCGGCTACGAGCACGCGCAGTGGGGTCTGCTGGAGGTCGACCCCGCGAGCGGGAAGGTGATCCACTCCCGGTTCGCGAACCAGTTCTTCATCCCCGGCTCGACCACCAAGCTGGTCACCATCTCCGCGGCCTGGCACACCCTGGGCCCCGACCACCGCTTCACCACCCCCGTGATCGCCACCGGCACCCGTGACGGGGCCACTCTGAACGGGAACCTGGACCTGGTCGCCCAGGGCGACCTGACGATGGGTGGGCGCACCAAGCCCGACGGCTCGGTCGACTACACGAACATCGACCACACCGAGGCCGAACTGCCCGGCGCGACCCTCACCCCCGAGAACCCGCTCGCCGGCCTGGACCAGATCGCCCACCAGGTGCGCGAGGCGGGCCTGACCCAGGTCAACGGCAACGTGATCGTCGACCCCCGGCTCTTCGACCTCCCGCCGCTGGACCCGCAGCCCACCCCGCTGATCATCAACGACAACCTCATCGACCTGCTGTCCACCCCCACCGCTCCCGGGCAGCCCGCCCAGCTGACCTGGCGCCCGCAGGTGGCCCCGTACCAGGTCACCTCGACCGTCCGGACGGTCGAGGCCGGCGGCCCGACGAACATCCAGGTCGCGGCCTCCCCCGACGGCACCCGGATCACCCTGTCCGGCACGATCGCCGCCGACGCCCAGCCCCTGCTGCGGACCTCCGCCATCCAGGACCCCAACGCCTTCGGCCGCACCGCGCTGATCGAGGCGCTGGCCCGGGCCGGCGTGACCGTCAGCGCCGACCCCACCGGCCCCAACCCGCAGGACGCGCTGCCCGCCTCCTACGACGACGACCCGCAGGTGGCCGCGTACGTCTCCCCGCCCTACAGCCAGTACGCCAAGCTGATCCTGAAGGTCAGCCACAACCTCGGCGCCAACCTGGCGCTGTGCAACATGGCCGTGGAGCGCGGCAGCCGCACCTGCTTCGACGCCTTCGGGATCGAGCACGACTTCCTGGCCGACGTCGCGCACGTCGACCCGACCCAGTTCCAACTCGCCGACGGGCGCGGTGGCGTGGCCTCCGACCGGGCCACCCCGATCGGCCTCGACCAGCTCCTCGCCTACTGGCTGGGCACCCCCGACGCGGACGCCTTCCGGCTCTCCCTGCCGATCCTGGGGGTCGACGGCAGCAACGGGATCTCCTGCGTCACCGACTGCCCGGCCAAGGGCAAGGTCTTCGCCAAGCCCGGCACCATCCTCGGCGCCGACGAGCTCAACCAGCGGCTCGAGGTCGGCGCCCAGGAGGAGGCCGGCTACCTGCAGACCGACAGCGGCTGCCTGCACCTCTTCTACGTCGGCGTCACCGGCGCGTCCAGCGCCGACCTGACGAGCTTCCTGAGCATCTTCGACGACGTCAACCAGATCTCCGCCCTGTTGCAGGAGCAGGCCTCGGCCGCCGAACACCACCGCCCGCCCGCCCCGCCCCACGCCGGTCCGGCCCACTGACCACCCCCGGGCCGGCCCACCGCGCGGGCCCCGGTGCTCCCCGCACCGGGGCCCGCGCGGTGGGCGTCCCCGGTTCCCCGTGGTCGAGGACCACCGTCACCGGCAGGGCGAGGGGAGCCGGGCGTCGGCCGGGAGCACCGTGTACGGCAGCGGGTCGAAGCCGTTGAAGCCCTGGGTGAGGTAACTGACCGCGTAGGCACCGCTGGAGAGGATCCACACCGGGTCGCCGGAGGCCACCGCCCGGGGGACCGGGACCCGGCCGGTGGTGTGCCCGTGGGGGAAGGCGTCGTCGCTGTCGCAGGTCGGGCCCGCCACCACGGCCGGGACGTACTGCGGGTCCGGGTGGGTCGGGAAGACCAGCCGGTACTGCAACTGGTCCATCTCGTAGAGCCCGTTGAACTTGCCGCAGCTCAGGTAGAGCCAGTGTTCCCGCTCGCCGTCCGGTTGCTGACGGGAGGTCAGTCGGTACACGTGGGCCCGGATCGCGCCCTGCTCGGCGACCAGGTGGCGGCCGGGCTCCAGGACGAAGTCCAGCTCACCGCCGTGCAGGTGGCGCAGGTGGCCGAGACCCTGCCGCATCACCTGGAAGATCTCGTCGAGCGGCGGGTCGAGGGCGGTGCCGTGCCGGTCGAGGTACCCCAGCGCGGGCAGGCCGCCGCCGAGGTTGATGTGGTCGAGCCGGATCCCGTGCCGCTCGAGATCGACGAGGACGTCGCCGAGCAGTTCGAAGGCCACTGTCCAGGCCTTGGCGGTCAGCTGCTGCGAGCCGACGTGCACCGAGAGCCCGGCGGGGGTCAGTCCGGCTTTGCGGGCGGCCGTCAGCACCTGGACGGCGTCCGCCGCCGAGCAGCCGAACTTGCGGCTCAGCCCCCACAGTGCGCCCTCGCCGCTGGTGGCGAGGCGGCAGAACACCCGGGATCCCGGGGCGTGTTCGGCGATCGCGGTGACGTCCGGGAGGCTGTCGGTGGCGAACTCCCGGATGCCCAGGCGGTACGCCTCGGCGATGCCCCGGTCCGACTTGACGGTGTTGCCGTAGTGCACCCGGCTTGCCGGCACGCCGGTGCGCAGGGCCTGGGCGATCTCGTGCGGGCCGGCGGCGTCGAACCCGGCTCCGAGCGCGGCCAGATGGGCGAGCACCTCGTCCACCGGGCAGGCCTTCATGGCGAACCGGACGTCGACGCCCGGCAGTTCGTCCAGCAGGGCGGTGTAGCGGCGGGCGATACCGGCCAGATCGTAGAAGATCCGGTCGTCGGTGGAGGCGGTCAGCGCGGAGCGCAGCGCGGGGGCGAGGGAGGGGAGTTCGGCCTGCCGGTTCACCGGAGCGGGTCCTTGTCGTGCAGGACGGCGCGCAGGGCGCTGCGCAGTTGGTCGCGGTGGGGTTGCAGGGCGCGGTCGAGCCGAGGGGCGAACGGCAGCACGGTGCCGTCAGGCCGGGTGATCCGCCGGGGCCGGGCGATCAGACGCATCTCCTCGACCGCGGTGGCGAGGACCTCGGCGCCGATGCCGCAGCTGCGGTTGGAGTCGTCGATGACGACCAGGCGGCCGGTGCGTTCCAGCGAGGCGGCCAGGGCCGGCCAGTCGAAGGGGTGGAGGGTGCGCGGGTCGAACACCTCGACGGAGATCTCCGGGGCGAGCTGCTCCGCGACGGTCAGCGCGTCGTGCACCAGGTGGCCGACGGCGACCACGGTGACGTCGGTGCCCTCGCGGTGGATCCGGGCCGAGCCCAGCGGGACCGGCGCCAGCTCCCAGGTGACGGTCTCGCGTACCGCCAGGGCGGCGGCCGGGGCGAAGACGACCACCGGATCCGGGTCGGCGATCGCCGACCGCAGCAGCCCGTAGGCGTCGGTGGGGGTGGCCGGCACGACGGTCTTCAGTCCGGCGTGGGCGAAGAGGCTGTAGGGGTGGTCGGAGTGCTGTCCGGCCCAGCCGTCCCGGGAACCGGAGCCCGGCACCAGGCAGGTGAGCGGGACACCGGTCTGGCCGCCGGTCATCAGGGAGAACTTGTGGGCCTGGTTGACGAGTTGCTCGAAGACGAGGAAGAGCAGCGAGGGGATCTGGAACTCGATCACCGGCCGCCGTCCGGTCAGGGCGGCGCCGATCGCCATCGAGGTGAAGGCCTGCTCGGAGAGCGGGGTGTCGACGATCCGGCCGGGGCCGAACCGGTCGAGCAGGTTGAGGGTGGGGCCGGCCATGCCGGCGCCGATGTCCTCGCCGAAGACGCAGACCGTCGGGTCCGTCGTCAGGGCGTCGGTGAGCGCCCGGTTGAGCGCCTTGGTGTAGGAGAGCCTCATGTCCTCGACCCCGCCCTCGGGCGCAGCCCGTCGGCGTAGAGGTGGTCCAACGCCCTGTCCGGGTGCGGGTGTTCGGAGGCGAGGGCGAACTGCTCGGCGGCGGCCAGCTGTTCGGCGACCGAGGCGTCCACCTGCGCGGCGAGGCCGGGCGGCAGGAGTGCGGCGGCGCGCGGCAGCGGGTCGAGGCCGCGCCACTGGTCGATCTCCTCCGCGGTGCGGTAGCGCAGTTTCATCAGCCGTTCCATGGTGTGGTGCCCCTCGAAGCGGTAGGTGCGGCACTCGAGGAAGCCGGGACCGCCGCCGCCGGCGGCCCGCTCCACGGCCTGGGCGGCGGCCGCGTGGACGGCCTCGGTGTCCATCCCGTCCACCTCGGCGGCGGGGATCCCGAAAGCGGCCGCCCGGCCGGTGGCGCTGCCGGCCACCGCCGTGTGCGCCGGCAGGGTGGTCGCGTAGCCGTTGTTCTCG
>NZ_BAAALF010000029.1:0-19129 GCF_039528135.1 Kitasatospora nipponensis
CCAGCGCGGCCTCCAGCCAGGCGAGGGTGCCCGCCCGTCCGGCGCCGCCCAGCGCGGCCACCACCAGCCGGCTCAGTGCGCCGAGCGCGCCGCCGAGCCCGGCCGCCACCGCCACCGGCCACCCGAGCCCGGCCCGCGCCGCGCGGCGCGTGCGTCCGGTGCCCGCCGCCGCCACCGACCGCGTCCGTACCTCCTGCGCGGGCGAGAGCGCCGCCAGGCCCAGCGCGCCGGCCAGCACCAGCACCGCGCGCAGCACCAGCCCGCCGGGGCCACCGCCCAGGCCGGCCGCGTTGAGCCAGCCGACCAGCAACGGCCCGCTGACATACAGCAGTTCCTCGGCCACCGTGTCCAGCGCGTAGGCCCGCTCCAGCAGCTCGCCGGGCGCCAGCAGCGCACTCCAGCGGGCCCGGGTGACCGGCCCCAGCGGTGGTGCCAGTGCCCCGGCGAGCGCCGCCAGCGGCAGCAGCAGAGACGCGCCGGCGACGGCCAGCGCGAGCAGGGTGGCCGCGTACCCGACCGCGAGCGGCGGCAGCACGCGGCGCGCTCCGTGACGGTCGATCAGGCCGGCCCGCACGGGGGCGAGGGCGGCGACGGTCAGTCCGAAGAGCGCGAGCACCGCGCCGACGGCGGCGTACGAGCCGGTGGTGCGGGTGACGGTGAGCAGCAGGGCCAGCGGCGCCGTGCCGTAGGAGAGCCGCCCCACCAGTGCCAGGGCGAAGGTGGGCAGGACGCCGGGCGCGCGCAGGACAGCGCGGTAGGAGTGCGTGGACATGATGGTTCCTCAACCGGGATCGGAAGACACGTGGGGGGACGCCGAAGGACCGCGCCACAACGGGTGCGGTCGACCTCGGGCTCTACCCACGGGTGAGGAACATGCTCTGACGCTATCAGCACCGCTACCGCTAGTGTCAGTGTTTACGAGCGTTAACCGCCCTGACCGTCACCGAACTGCCCGTTCACCACCCTGGAGGAGACCCGCTCATGACCCGGTTCGTCACCCTGGACGTCGAGGACGCCGTCGGCACCATCCGGCTGGCCCGCCCGCCGATGAACGCGCTGGACGTCGCCATGCAGGACCAGCTGCGCGAGGTCGCCGACGAGGCCACCGCCCGCGACGACGTGCGCGCCGTGGTGATCTGGGGCGGCGAGAAGGTCTTCGCGGCCGGCGCGGACATCAAGGAGATGCAGCGCATGTCGTACACCGACATGGTGCGCCGTGGCGGGGCCCTGCAGGACGCCTTCACGGCGGTGGCCCGGATCCCCAAGCCCGTGGTGGCCGCGGTCACCGGCTACGCGCTGGGCGGCGGCTGCGAGCTGGCGCTCTGCGCGGACATCCGGATCGCCGCCGAGAACGCCAAGCTCGGCCAGCCCGAGATCCTGCTCGGCCTGATCCCGGGCGCCGGTGGCACCCAGCGGCTCTCGCGCCTGGTGGGCCCGGCCAAGGCCAAGGACCTGATCTTCACCGGCCGCCAGGTGCGCGCCGAGGAGGCGCTGCGGATCGGCCTGGTCGACCAGGTGGTGCCCGCCGAGGAGGTCTACCCGGCCGCGCTGGCCTGGGCCGGCAGGCTGGCCGCCGGTCCGGCCTGGGCGCTGCGCGCCGCCAAGGAGGCGGTGGACCGCGGCCTGGAGTCCGACCTCGACACCGGCCTCGCCCTGGAGCGCACGCTGTTCGCCGGCCTGTTCGCCACCGAGGACCGCGCCACCGGCATGCGCAGCTTCATCGAGGACGGCCCGGGCAAGGCGAAGTTCGAGTAGCACCGGCCGTCACCGCGCACGGCGACGGCCCGGGGAGCGGATCCACTGTCCGCTCCCCGGGCCGCGATCGCCGGGGTCCGCCCGGCGGGAGTTCGGCGGGTGACTAGAGGTCGACCAGCCCGTTCATCGTCCCGTTGGTCGCCGAGGCCGCGCCGACCATGGAGCTGTTGCCGTCCCAGGAACCGACGGTGTTGTCGTTGGCGGCGTTGAACAGGTCGTCGCCCGCGAGCTGGTTGCGGTCGCCGATGACGACACCGCCGCCGTGGCCGGTCTCCTCCTCGGCCGAGGCCACCGCGCCCATGCCGACCCCGGCGTTCGAACCGTTGTGGGAGCCCACGGTGTTGTCGTGGCCGGCGTTGAAGATGTCGTTGCCGGCGATCTGGTTGTCGTCGCCGATGACGACCAGTCCACCGTTGCTCGGGGAGTGGGCCGAGGCGATGCCGGGCAGGCCGGCCATGCCGGCGGCGGCGACCAGGACCAGCGCCCACTTGACGGTGCGGTTCATGGAGGTTCCCTCATTCCTTCGTTGACTGACCATTCCTGCTGGTGGTGACAGTAGGGGTCCGGTTACGGGTGGTCACGGATGTTCCGCCAGCCGGCGGCGTGTCGGGCAGCGGTTCGACTTCCCACTCCGAACGCCCCCGAACGGGTGAGGCGCGGCATGGTGCCAGGGCCGGCCGCCGCAGCTCGGGCACGATCGTGAAGCCCAGCTGTCGCCGCCGTTAAGAATTCCTCGATGGACCACACCCCCTCCCACCAGGCAGATTGCTCCGTGCCCGGTGCGCAATGGCGGCGTTGCCGGGCCCCCACCCTCCCGTCCCACCGTCGTGTCAGGAGCCACCGCCGTGAAGGCACTCGTCAAGAAGCAGGCCGAACCCGGACTGTGGCTGACCGACGTCCCCGAGCCGGAGGTCGGCCCGTCCGACGTTCTGATCAAGGTGCTGCGCACCGGCATCTGCGGGACCGACCTGCACATCCGCAAGTGGGACGGCTGGGCGCAGCAGGCCATCAGGACGCCGCTGACGCTCGGTCACGAGTTCGTCGGTGAGGTCGTCGCGCTCGGCCCGGCCGTCGTGGACGTCAACGTCGGCGACCTGGTCAGCGGCGAGGGCCACCTGGTCTGCGGCAAGTGCCGCAACTGCCTGGCCGGCCGCCGTCACCTGTGCCGCAACACCATCGGCCTGGGCGTCAACCGGGACGGCGCGTTCGCCGAGTACGTGGCGCTGCCGGCCTCCAACGTCTGGGTGCACCGGGTCCCGGTCGACCTGGACGTGGCGGCGATCTTCGACCCGTTCGGCAACGCCGTGCACACCGCGCTCTCCTTCCCGCTGGTCGGCGAGGACGTGCTGGTCACCGGCGCGGGCCCGATCGGCATCATGGCCGCCGCGGTCGCCAAGCACGCCGGCGCCCGGCACGTGATGATCACCGACGTCAGCGAGTACCGCCTGGACCTGGCCCGCCAGGTCGGCGTCTCGCTCGCGCTGGACGTCTCGCAGCACAGCATCGAGGAGGGCCAGCGCAAGCTCGGCCTGCGCGAGGGCTTCGACGTGGGCCTGGAGATGTCCGGCCGTCCCGAGGCGCTGCGCTCGATGATCGACAACATGACGCACGGCGGCAAGATCGCCATCCTGGGCCTGCCCGCCGAGGAGTTCGCGATCGACTGGGCCAAGGTCGTCACCTCGATGATCACGCTCAAGGGCATCTACGGGCGCGAGATGTTCGAGACCTGGTACGCGATGTCGGTGCTGCTCGAGGGCGGCCTGGACCTGAGCCCGGTGATCACCGGCCGCTACCCGGCGGCCGAGTTCGAGGCGGCGTTCGACGAGGCGGCCGGCGGCCGCTGCGGCAAGATCATTCTCGACTGGACCGCCTGACCGCCCTCCCGCCCCGGCCCAGGCCCCGACACCAGCCTTCGACACCAGCTCTAGGAGAGCCGTGTTCACCTCTGTTCGTGAGGACATCCGGACCACCCTCGCCGAGATCACCGAAGCGGGCCTCTTCAAGCCCGAGCGGGTGATCGGCACGCCGCAGAACGCCGCCGTCACCGTCACCGCCGGCGGCCGCCCCGGCGAGGTGCTCAACTTCTGCGCCAACAACTACCTGGGCCTGGCCGACCACCCGGCCGTGGTCGCCGCCGCCAAGGACGCGCTGGACCGCTGGGGCTACGGCATGGCCTCGGTGCGCTTCATCTGCGGCACCCAGGACGTGCACAAGCAGCTGGAGCAGCGGCTCTCGGAGTTCCTCGGCCAGGAGGACACCGTCCTCTACTCCTCCTGCTTCGACGCCAACGGCGGCGTCTTCGAGACCCTGCTGGACGAGCGCGACGCGGTCATCTCGGACGCGCTCAACCACGCGAGCATCATCGACGGCATCCGGCTCTGCAAGGCCACCCGCAAGCGCTACGCCAACCGCGACCTGGCCGAGCTGGAGCAGTGCCTCAAGGAGACCCAGGACGCCCGGCGCCGGCTGATCGTCACCGACGGCGTCTTCTCGATGGACGGCTACCTCGCCCCGCTGCGCGAGATCTGCGACCTGGCCGACCGCTACGACGCGATGGTGATGGTCGACGACTCGCACGCGGTGGGCTTCGTGGGCCCCGGCGGGCGCGGCACCCCCGAGCTGCACGGCGTGATGGACCGCGTCGACATCATCACCGGCACCCTGGGCAAGGCGCTCGGCGGTGCCTCCGGCGGCTACGTGGCGGCCCGCCGCGAGATCGTCGCGCTGCTGCGCCAGCGCTCGCGCCCCTACCTCTTCTCCAACTCGCTCGCCCCGGTGATCGCGGCCGCCTCGCTGACCGTGCTCGACCTGATCGAGAGTTCGCACGAGCTGCGCGAGAAGCTCGCCGCCAACACCGCGCTCTTCCGCTCGAAGATGACCGAGGCCGGCTTCGAGATCCTGCCCGGCGAGCACCCCATCGCCCCGGTGATGATCGGCGACGCGGCCCGGGCCGGGCGGCTGGCCGAGCTGCTGCTGGAGCGCGGCGTCTACGTGATCGGCTTCTCGTTCCCGGTCGTCCCGCACGGCCAGGCGCGGATCCGGGTGCAGCTCTCGGCGGCCCACTCCACCCAGGACGTCGAGCGCGTGGTGGCGGCCTTCGTCGACGCCCGGGCGGCGCTGGACGCCTGAGGCCGCCGGCGGCGCCGCGCGGCGCTGGCACAATGAGGACGTGATCGACGCCAGACGCCTGCGGACCCTGCGCGCCGTGGCGGACCACCGTACGGTGACCGCCGCGGCCGCCGCGCTCTACCTCACCCCCTCGGCCGTCTCGCAGCAACTGGCCGCGCTGGAGCTGGAGACCGGGCACCAGCTGCTCACCCGGGACGGCCGCGGGGTGCGGCTGACCGCGGTCGGCGAGATCCTGGTGGGCCACGCGGACGCGGTGCTCGCCCAGCTGGAGCGGGCCGAGGCGGACCTGGCGGCGTACGCGGCCGGCGTCCAGGGCCAGGTCACGGTGGCCTCCTTCGCCACCGGCATCGCGCTGGTGCTCGCCCCGGCGATCGGCGCGCTGAGCGCGACGGCACCGGGCGTGCGGCTGCGGGTGCTGGACGTCGAGGGCGACGCCAGCCTGCCGATGCTGCTGGACGGGCAGGCCGACCTCGCGGTGGCGGTGGAGTACCGCGGCGCCCCCCGCGCCGACGACCGGCGCCTGGCCCGCTTCCCGCTCTACGCCGAGCCGTTCGAGGCGGTGCTGCCGGTGGGCCACCGGCTCGCGGGCGGGAGCGGACCGGTGGCGATGGCCGACCTGGCCGCCGAGCCGTGGATCGGACCCTACCCGGGCAACCCCTGCCACGACGTGGTCCTGCTGGCCTGCGAGCACGCCGGGTTCAGCCCGCGGGTGCTGCACTCCTCGGACGACTTCAGCGCGGTGGTCGCGCTCGCCTCGGCGGGCGCGGGCGTCGCCCTGGTCCCCCGTTCGGCCCTGCGTGGGGTCGACCTCGGTCAGGTCGCGGTCCGCGCGGTGGACAGCGAGCTGGCGACCCGCAAGGTCTTCGCGGCGGTGCGCGGCGGCGCGGAGCACCACCCGTTGATCCGCCCGGTGTTGCGCGCCCTGGAGACCGCGGCCGGCACACTGCGCTAGCCACTGCGGTGCGTCGGCGTCTGCGTGCGCCCGGTGCGACGCGCCGTCGCCGGGGGCCGGTCGATCTCCGTGCCGGCGGCGGAAACTGAGTTGACGTCACCCCGGTCGTGCCGCTGGAGTGCCCTGGTGGCCCATCCAGAGCCGAGGAGCGAGCGTTGCGTGACTTCCCCGACCGACATCCCGGTGCCCCCGACATCCGCGGACCGTGGCGCTACCTGTGGTGGCTCGTGCTCGACCACCGGCGCGCGCTCGTGCTGTCCGGAATCTTCAACGCGGTGTGGGTGGCGGCCCAGGGGCTGACCCCGGGCCTGATCGGCCAGGCCGTCAACGCCGGACTGCTGGCCGGGGACCAGCGCGCGCTGATCTGGTGGGGGCTGGCGATCGTGGGCCTGGGCGTCGTCCAGGCGGTGGCCGCCGTGCTCCAGGACAACTTCGCGCTCAGCGCCAAGGCCGGCAGCGGCTACCAGACGCTCCAGTTCGTCACCCGCCGGGTCAGCGAGCTCGGCGCGACCATGCAACGCCGGGCCTCCACCGGGGACCTGGTGACCGTCGGGGTCTCGGACATCAACCAGATCGGCCGGGCGATGGCGGCGGCGGCGCGCGGTGTCGGCGGAGCGGTCGCCTTCGTCGTCGTGGCGACCTTCATGCTGCTGGCCTCCTGGCAGGTGGGCCTGCTGGTGCTGCTCGGCGTACCGGGCATCCTGCTGATCAACACCCGCAGCCTGCGGCTGCTCCAGCGCCGGCAGAACCAGCTGCGGACCGGGCAGAGCGAACTCACCGACCAGTCGGTGGACATCGTGCGCGGGCTGCGGATCCTGCGCGGGATCGGCGGCGAGCAGCTCTTCGCCCGCCGCTACCGCGACGGTTCGCAGGAACTTCGGTCCACCGCCGTGCGGTTGGCCGCCGTGTCGGCGGCCCTCGGCGCGCTGAACACCTTCCTGCCGAGCCTGCTGCTGGTCGGCGTGGTGGCGCTGTGCGCGAGCCGGGTGCTGGACGGGCAGTTGAACGCGGGCCAGATGATCGCCTGCTACGGGTACGCGGCGTTCCTGGTGGTTCCGGTGCGCCGGATGACGTACGCCGTCAGCGCGGTTGCCCAGGCGAAGGTGGCCGCCGACCACGTCACCCGGCTGCTGCGCACGCAGCCGGAGCTGCGACCGTGCCCCGAGTCGGACCCGTCCCCGGGCCCGGAGGCGGGCGACGTCCTGGCGGACCCGCTCTCCGGCCTGCTGGTGACGCCCTCGCTGTTCACCGCCGTGGTCTGCGGCTCCGACGACGCGGCCGCACTCGCCGACCGGCTGGGCCGCTACGTCGACTCGCCGGCGACCTGGGCGGGCCGCCCGCTGGCCGCGCTGCCGCTGGCCGAGGTCCGGCGACGGATCTTGGTGGGCACCGCCGACGCGCGACTGTTCGCGGGGGAGCTGCGAGCCGAACTGGACCCGGAGGGCCGGCTGGAGGGTTCGGACGACCCGCTGTGGGAGGCCCTCGACGCGGCCTCGGCCCGGGACATCGTCCAGGCCCTGCCCGAGGGACTCGACACCCTGGTGGCGACCGGCGGCCAGGACTTCTCCGGCGGCCAACAACAGCGGCTGCGGCTGGTGCGCGCGCTGATGGCCGACCCCGAGGTACTGATCCTGAACGATCCGACCAGCGCGGTGGACGCGCACACCGAGAGCCGGATCGCCGCCGGCCTCACCCGGCTGCGGCGCGGCCGCACCACGGTGGTCCTCACCACCAGCGTGCTGCTGCTCGGCCGCGCGGACCGGGTGGTGCTGGTCGCCGACGGGCGGGTGGTGGCCGAAGGGAGCCATGAGGCGATGATGGACGACGCCCGGTACCGGTCCACGGTCGAGCGCGGGATGGTGACGTCATGACCGCGCTGCCGGTCGCCTCCGGTCGCGAGGTGGGCGCCTACGCCTGGCGGGTGGTGCGCACCCGCCCGCTCCAACTGGCCGGCCTGGTCACCCTGCAGGCGCTCGGCGCGGTCACCGGGCTGGCCGCCCCCTGGCTGCTCGGCGACCTGGTGGACCAGGTGACCCACGGCCACGACACCGTGCTGCGCACGGTGCTGCTGATCTGCCTGGCGCTGGCCGGCCAGGCGCTGCTGGTGCGGATCGCCGGGTACGTCGCGGCCGCCTTCGGCGAGCGGGTCCTGGCCGAGCTGCGCGAGGAGTTCGTCGAGGACGTGCTGGCGCTGCCGCCGCAGGTGGCGGAGAACGTCGCCCCCGGCGACCTGATCACCCGCACCACCCGGGACACCGGCCTGCTCTCCGAGACCGTGCGCTCCGCCGTCCCGGCGATGCTCACCTCGGGCGGCGTGATCCTGTTCACGCTCGGCGCGCTGGCCCTGCTCAGCCCGCTGCTGCTCATCCCGTGCCTGGTCTTCGTGCCGGTGCTGTTCGGCGCGGCCCGCTGGTACCTGCGCCGCGCCCACGAGGGGTACCTGCGCCAGGCGGCCGCCTACTCGCGGCTGACCGAGGGACTGACCGAGACCGTCGAGGGGGCCAGGACCGTCGAGGCGCTGCGGCTGGCGGACCGCCGGATGGACCGGGCGAACGAGGACATCGCCCTGTGCTACGCCGCCGAGCGCCACACCCAGGGACTGCTCAACGTCTTCCTGCCGTTCGCCGACGTCAGCTACGCCCTGCCGGTGGCGGCGGTGCTGATCGCCGGTGGCGCCTGCTATCTGCACGGCCTGGTGTCGCTGGCGGCGGTGACCGCGGCGACGGTCTACGCCGCGCAACTGCTCGGCCCGCTGGACGAGCTGGTGTTCTGGGTCAACCAGCTCCAGTTGTCCGCCGCCGCGCTGGCCCGGCTGCGGGGCGTCGCCCGGTTCCGCGGGGCCGGGCCGGTGGGTGCGGACCCGGTGACGGCCGCCGCCACGGCGACTGCCGCCGGATTGCTGCCGGTTCAGAGCGGCGGGCCGCCCGAGCAGCGCCACATCGTGGTGCGGGACCTGCGCTATGCCTACCAGCCCGACCACGACGTGCTGCACGGCATCGACCTGACGATCACCCGGGGCGAGTGGCTGGCCGTCGTCGGGCCCTCCGGGGGCGGGAAGTCCACGCTGGCCAAGCTGCTGGCGGGCGTCTACGAGCCCGGGGCCGGCAGCGTCACCGTGGCGGGCCAGGAGATCGGCGCCCTGCCGCTCTCCGAGCGCCGCCGCAGGGTGGCCCTGGTCACGCAGGAGCACCACGTCTTCCGCGGCACGTTGCGGGACAACCTGCTGCTGGCCCGGCCCGGTGCCGCGGACGAGGAGATCCTCGCCGCACTGGACGCGGTGGACGCGGGGGAGTGGGCCACGAAGGTGGGTCTGGACGGTGCCGTCGGTTCCGGTGGGCAGGCACTGAACCCGGCGATGGTCCAGCAGTTGGCGCTGGCCCGGCTGGTCCTCGCCGATCCGGAGACGCTGCTGCTGGACGAGGCCACCTCCCTGCTCAACCCGCGCGCGGCGCGGCAGTTGGAACGCTCGCTGGCCGCGGTCCTGCACGGCCGGACGGTGATCGCCGTCGTCCACCGCCTGCACACCGCCCGCGAGGCGGACCGGATCGCGGTGCTGGAGGACGGCCGGATCTCCGAGTTGGGCACCCACGACGAACTGCTGGCCAAGGGCGCCGGCTACGCGGCCCTGTGGCACGCCTGGCAGGGCCGCCCGGAGGAGGCGGAGCGCTCGCATGACGATCGGTGAGGCATCGCAGGGTGGCGGCGACGAGGTGGTGGAGGTGTGTCCCGCACTGACGGACGCCGAGCTCGACGAGCTCTTCGGCGCGTCGTGGCCGGACCACCGGCCGACGTCGTTCGCGCCGATGCTGGCCCGCAGCCTGATCTGGATCGCGGCGCGGCGCGGGGGTCGACTGGTCGGATTCGTCAACGTCGTCGGTGACGGCGGCGCGCACGCCTTCCTCCTGGACACCACCGTGCACCCGGACGAACGCCGCCGGGGGCTCGGGATCCGACTCGTGAGGGCGGCCGCCGACGAGGCGAGGGCGCGGGGCGCCGTGTGGCTGCACGTCGACTACGAGCCGCACCTGGGGTCCTTCTACCGCCAGTGCGGATTCCGCTCCACCGCCGCCGGACTCATGCGGCTCTGACGGCGCCGGCCGACCGGCGGCTCCTGACCGGCGCCCGCCGACCGAATTCCGCTGTGCGGCGCCGGTCGGTCGGTCACGCCGACATGGCCTGCCCGTCGAGGTCGGCGTCCTGCGCGCACGCCGCGGCCAGGTCGTCCAGGGACAGGTCCAGGGCGTGGGCCAGGGCTGCCACGGTGAAGAAGGCCGGGGTCGGCGCCCGGCCGGTCTCGATCTTGCGCAGGGTCTCCGCGGACACCCCGGCGGCCGCCGCCACCTCCACCATGCTGCGCTCGCCGCGGGCCCGGCGCAGCAGGGCGCCGAAGCGCTCGCCGCGTTGCCGCTCCTGCGGACTCAAAGGGACTCTCACCATGCCCGTGATACTAATACCGGTATAAGTATTGGGCAACGGCGCATCGCAGGGGAGTCACGCACATGGTGGAGATCAAGACCGACACGGCACTGGAGGCGATGCGCGAGGCCGGGCGTGTGGTGGCCCACGCGCTCGCGGCCGTCCGCGCGACGGCGGCCGTGGGCGTCCGGCTGCGCGAGCTCGACGAGGTGGCGCGCGCCGTCCTGACCACGGCCGGCGCCCGCTCCCCGTTCCTGGGCTACCGGCCCTCCTTCGCCCCCGTCCCCTTCCCGGGCGTGATCTGCGCCTCCGTCAACGATGCCGTGGCGCACGGCATACCCGACGGTTACCGGCTGCGCGACGGTGACCTGGTCAGCATCGACTGCGGAGCCGAACTCGACGGCTGGGCCGGGGACGCCGCGATCACCTTCACCGTCGGCACGCCCCGTCCCGCCGACCTGGACCTCATCGCCGCCACCCAGCGGGCCCTGGACGCCGGCATCGCCGCCGCCACGGTCGACCACCGGATCGGGGACATCTCGCACGCCATCGGCACGGTCGCCCGCGCGGCGGCCTGCGGCATGCCGGCCGACTTCGGCGGCCACGGCATCGGCCGCCGGATGCACGAGGACCCGCACGTCCCCAACGACGGGCGGCCCGGCCGCGGCTTCCGCCTGCGCCACGGCCTCGCCCTCGCCATCGAACCCATGCTGATGGCCGGAGGACGCGACGACTACCGCACCGACCCCGACGGCTGGACCCTGCGCACGATCGACGGCAGCCGGGCCGCCCACATCGAGCACACCGTCGCCGTCACCCAGGACGGCCCCCGCATCCTCACCCTGCCCTGACCGCGCTGCGCTGCGCAGCGCCGTGCCGTGCCGCGGTGGGTCACCAGCGCAGCGCGGCGAAGTCGATCGGCCGAGGTGAGAGTTCGCCGGTGCGGCGGGCCAGGTCGTGGAGCCGGCGGGCGAACTCGTCGGCCGGCAGGTGCTTGCGGTCGCCGTGGCCGGGCAGCAGCCGGCTGAAGCGCACCCGCGGCGCCGTGCGGGCCAGTGACGCGGCCAGTTCGGTGATGGAGTACCAGGTGACCGACTCGGCGACGGCCAGGTCGCCGGCGCTGCGGGACCAGTAGATGCTGTCACCGCTGAAGCAGTAGGTCTCGTCGGCCAGGTACAGCACGCTGCCCTCGGTGTGCCCGGGCAGGGGGTGCGCGGTGAGGCCGTCGGCGACCTCGATCGGCTCGGTGCCCCGCAGGACGCGGTCCGCGTCCGGTGCGGCGGCCAGGTCCGCCTCGTGGATCCACAGCCGGGCACCGAACCGGTCGGCGTACGCGCGGCCGTGCGCGGCGTGGTCGCGATGGGTGAGCAGCACGTCGGTGATCGGGCCGAGGGCGGCGTACTTCGTGGCTAGCGCGGTGCTCCAGCGCGGCGTGTCGATCATCACCAGATGTCCGGCCGGTCGGCGCAGCAGGTAGGAGTTCGCGCCGGCGGCGTGCGGGGAATTGTGCCCGCACAGGTGCACGTGCTCGGTGAGGCGCAGCGGAAACGGGTCAAGGGTCGTGTGCGGTGCACGTGCGCCGTGCCGGATCGATCGGGTGGGGCAGGCGAATGCCGCGGCGTGCAGCGCCCTTTCCTCCGCCTCGTTGCGGGGCTGACGTATCACCGAGGAGCGGCCGGCGACTTCGGCGATGAGTTCCGGTGCGAGCTGCCGGGCGACGTCGCAGTTGGTGCAGCGCTGATCGACGTGCCAACCGGCCTCTGCCGACTGCTCGTTCATGACGTGGTCCCTCCGCGGGGGATGCTGGGCGATCGGTTCCTGACTGCCTATCACGGGTCCGTGGGAGAACCAATTGCCAGGGGCCGTTGACTTCACCGGAAACCACTGCTCCGGGCCGCATCCTCGAACGGTGACGAACTGTCTTTGAAACGGTGGCCGGGGCGGGGTTTCCGGGGGACGGGTTCGCGATCGGGATCGGCCGGCACGTGCCGCACGGTCGCCGGCGTGACGCTCGGGCCCCGGCCCCACGCGGCGCCCGTCCCCGGCGGTGCCCGCGGCAGGCCATAGGGTGGGAACGGCTGACTCTCGCCCGCACCACAGGAGATCCCATGACGCCGACCCCCGCCCACGACGCCCTGCTCCCGGTCGGGGTGATCGGCCTGGGTGACATCGCACAGAAGGCGTACCTGCCGGTCCTCTGCGCGCTGCCCGGCCTCGACCTGCGGCTGATGACCCGCGATCCGGCGAAGCTGGAGCGGATCGGTGACGCCCACCGCGTCGACCGGGCGGCCCGCTTCACCGACCTCGACGAGCTGATCGACAGCGGCATCCGGGCCGCGTTCGTGCACGCCGCCACCGAGCAGCACGTCCCGATCGTCGAGCGACTGCTCACGGCGGGCGTCGACGTCTACGTGGACAAGCCGCTCGACTACCACCTGGAGGGCGCGCGCCGGCTGACCGGACTGGCCGAGGAGCTGGGCCGCTCGCTGATGGTCGGGTTCAACCGCCGGCACGCCCCCGCCTACGTCCAGGCCAAGGAGCGTCCCCGCGACCTGATCGTGTTCCAGAAGAACCGCGAGGGCCTCGCCGAAGCACCCCGCACCCTGGTCTTCGACGACTTCATCCACCTGGTGGACCTGCTCCGATTCCTCGTCCCCGGCGAGATCGAGCACGTCGACGTCCGCTCCCGCACCCGGGACGGCCTGGTGGAGCACGTCGTGCTCACCCTCGCCGGCCAGGGCTTCACGGCGCTGGGCATCATGAACCGGGTGAGCGGGTCGACCGAGGAGGTGCTCCAGGTCTCCGGCGGCGACTCCAAGCGCGAGGTGGTCAACCTGGCCGAGGTGATCGACCACCGCGGCCAGCCGACCATCCGCCGCCGGGGCGACTGGGTCCCGGTGGCCCGCCAGCGCGGCATCGAACAGATCGTCCTCGCCTTCCTCGACGCCGTCCGCTCCGGCCGCACCCTCGACGCCCAGGACGCGCTGCGCACGCACGAGCTCTGCGAGCTGATCGTCGAACGCATCGAGGCCGCCTGACGATGCGGGCCCGCCCTGGAGAGGGGCGGCGAGCCCGCCGGCCGTCTCCACGGGTCGGGCACATTTCGGCCATTCTGACGGGGGATCACTTCGTGGGCGCCGCTTTGGGGCGGCGCGCCACCGGGACGGGTGAGGGGATCGGATCAGGACATTCGTGCGATCAGGGCGTCATGACGATCTGTCAGCACGTGTGGGACTCGTGCTATAAAAACGGCGATCATGTGACCGCATGATCATTCATCGCGATCGCCACCACACCGATCGCGTCCGTTGGGAGACCCATGTCTGTCATGAGTCCACTTCGCCGGATCGGCCGTCTCGCCGCGCGCACCACCCTCGCGCTGGCTGCGGCGGCCGCCGTGCTCCTCGCCAACTTCGCCGTCGCGCCCGCCGACTCGGCGCACGCCGCCGGCCTCGACGGCAGCTGGGCCTGCAGCGTCCCGGCCGGCTACACCTACGACCAGGTCCAGCAGACCCGCCAGTGCAGCGGCGGATCCAGCTGGACGAGCACCGTCTTCCACCTCCGCACGCCCGCCGAGGGCGTCATGTCGTGCACCCCCGTCGACGGCTTCGTCTACGACTACGTCTCGCTCGGCAGCGCCTGTGCCCAGATCGGGCCGCAGGCCGCCAGCTACCGGCTGCGGACCCCCGTTGACGGCCTGACCGCCTGCTCGGTGAAGCCGGGCTGGACCTACGACCTGGTCACCTACACCACCGCGTGCAGCACCACCTCCGGCGTGACGGCCACCACCTACCGCAACCGGGTTCCGGTCAACGGCCTCTGGGCCTGCTGGGCGCCCACGGGTTGGACCTACACCGCCACCACCAGCACCTTCGACTGCAGCCTCTACAGCGGTGTGCCGTCGACCAAGTACCTCATCACGCACTGACCCCGGCACCGCACGCAGCCGCCCCCGCACCGCGCGCTCGCACGAGCCGCGCTGCGGGGGCGGTGTGCCGATGATCTCGGCGCTCGCACTGCACCGGAGCACTTCACGCGGCCGGGGACCGATCAGCGCGGGGTCAGGGCCGCCACCACGCGTCGAGCGGGGTGACCGGAACGGTCCGCTTGTGGCGGGTCGCCAGGTAGATCGACTCCACCCGGGCGGCCACCTCCGGCGTCACCTCGGCGCCCTCCAGGTAGTCGTCGATCTGGCCGTACGTCAGGCCGAGCGCGACCTCGTCGGGCAGCGCGGGCCGGTCGTCCTCGAGGTCGGCGGTCGGCACCTTCTGCCAGGTGCTCGCCGGTGCGCCCAACTCCTGCAGCAGGGCCGCACCCTGACGCTTGGTCAGGCCGGTCAGCGGGGTCAGGTCGACACCGCCGTCGCCGTGCTTGGTGAAGAAGCCGGTCAGCGCCTCGGCCGCGTGGTCGGTGCCCACCACGAGCAGGTTCAGCTGACCGGCGATCGCGTACTGGATCACCATGCGCTCGCGGGCCTTGATGTTGCCGCGCACGAAGTCCCGCAGCCTGGGCTCCTCGCCCAGCAGCTCGCGCAGGCCCAGGGCCGCCTCGGCGGCGACCGCGTCCGCGCCCGGCTTGACGTTCACCGTGATCGACCGGTCGGGCCGGATGAACTCCAGCGCGATCTGCGCGTCGTGCTCGTCGGCCTGCACGCCGTAGGGCAGCCGGGCGGCGACGAAGTTGGCCTCGTGCCCCTCGGCCCGCAGCTCCTCGGCGGCGAGCTGGCACAGCCTGCCGGTCAGCGTGCTGTCCTGGCCGCCGCTGATCCCGAGCACGTAGCCCGTGGCCGGGGTCGAGCGCAGGTAGCCCTTGAGGAAGTCGACCCGTTGCCGGATCTCGACCTTGGGCTCGATGGTCGGCCTGACGCCGAGGTCGGCGAGGATCTGGTCCCGGGTGATCGACATCCAGGTACTGTACTGGCCGGATTCCGGGCGGGGAAACCCGGGTCGGGTCACCCGGTGACCCGCTCACACCCGACTTCCTGCTCCCTGCGGCCGCGGGGTGCCGAGGGGGTCCGGGTGCTCGGGGTGCTCGGCCGGACCGGAGCCCGCGGCCGCGCGGGCGCGGCGTTCCAGGGCGCCGGAGAGCAGGGCCAGGCCCAGGGCGGCGGCGGCCAGCGCCGCGCCGACCAGGTTGGGGGCCGTCCAGCCGAAGCCGGCGGTGATCACCAGCCCGCCCAGCCAGGCGGCCAGCGCGTTGCCCAGGTTGAAGGCGCCGATGTTGACGGCGGAGGCCAGCGTCGGCGCCTGCGACGTCTGGTCCAGCACCCGCTTCTGCAGGGGCGGCACGGTGGCGAAGCCGAAGGCGCCGATCAGCGGGAGGGTGACGGCGGCGGCCAGGCGGTCGTGCGCGGTGAGCGTGAAGAGGGCGAGCACCAGGGCCAGCGAGCCCAGCGAGACGTAGAGCATCGGCATCAGCGCCCGGTCGGCGAAGCGTCCGCCGACCAGGTTGCCCACCACCAGGCCCAGGCCGAACAGGGCCAGCAGCCAGGTCACCGAGGAGTCCGCGAAGCCCGCGGCGTTCGTCATCATCGGAGTGACGTAGGTGATCGCCGCGAAGACGCCGCCGAAGCCGAGCACGGTCATCAGCATGGCCAGCAGCACCTGCACGCTGCGGAAGGCGGCGAGCTCGCCGCGCAGGCCCGCGCCGCCGCGCGCCGGGGCCGGCAGCTGCGGGACCAGCGCCGCCACCCCGAGCAGGCCCACCACGCCGATGGCGGCGACCACGGCGAAGGTGGCCCGCCAGCCGTACTGCTGCCCGATCAGGGTGCCCATCGGCACGCCGACCACGTTGGCCACCGTCAGGCCCGTGAACATCAGCGCGATCGCGCCGGCCCGCCGGTGCGGTGCCACCAGCCCGGCCGCGACCACCGAGCCGATGCCGAAGAAGGCGCCGTGCGCCAGCGAGGCCAGCACCCGGCCGGCCAGCAGCACGGCGAAGTCGGGCGCCACGGCGCAGAGCACGTTGCCCGCCACGAAGACGCCCATCAGCAGCATCAGCATCCGCTTGCGGGGGATCCGGGTGCCGAGCGCCGTGAGCAGCGGGGCGCCGACCACCACGCCCAGCGCGTAGCCGGTCGTCAGGAGGCCGGCGGTGGGGATCGAGACGTGGAAGTCGCCGGAGACCTGCGGCAGCAGGCCGGTGACCACGAACTCGGTGGTGCCGATGCCGAAGGCGCCGATCGCCAGGGCCAGTAGTGCGAGGGGCATGAGCCCGCCCTCCCAGATGGTGCGTGTGATGGCGCGCAGCGTGCTGCGCAGGATGGTGCGCCTGAATATTGCGCGTGGTGACTACAAGCTTCGACAATAATTGCAGACGCGCGATACTTGCAAGCGCGGGCTATCCCTGGGTGGGGGCTATCCTTGCCATGGGCTCGGCCCGCGGTGTTCCCGGCAGGATGGACGGACAGATGGACCAGCAGAGCGAGGGCGGTCTCGCCCAGGGGTGGTGCGCGCTCTCCGCGCTGCACGGTCGGATCGAGACGCACATCGAGCGCGCGCTCCAGGCGCCGCACGAGCTGAGCGTGCGCGAGTACTCGCTGCTGGAGGTGCTGAGCCGTCAGCACCCGGGGGAGGGCGGCCACCTGCGGATGAGTCAGGTGGCCGACGCGGTGGTGCTGAGCCAGAGCGCCACCACCCGCCTGGTCAGCCGGCTGGAGGACCGCGCGCTGCTGGCGCGCTACCTGTGCCCCGACGACCGCCGGGGGATCTACACCGACGTCACCGAGGCCGGGCGGGACCTGCTGGCCCGGGCCCGGCCCACCCACGACGCCGCGCTGCGCGAGGCGCTGGCCGAGGCCGCCACTCGCCCGGAGCTCGCGCCGCTGGTCAGCGCCGTACGCGCGCTCTGGACGGCGCAGGGCTGACGGGGGCCCGCGCGAGGTCGGGGGAGCGCACGGTCGGCGCGGGGGTGCCCGGCGGGCAGTCGCCGCGCCGTCCGACCCGGGGCGCGCCGCGTCAGGCGCTCGCGCCGTCGGGGCGTCGGTGCCCGCACTCGACCTCGTGGCCGCCGAGGTCGGCGACGTAGCCGTGGTGTCCGTTGAAGTGCACCGTCACCGAGCCCGGTCGGTGGTCCACCTCGAAGGGCTCGTTGCCGTAGGTGGTTCCGGACCAGGGAGGACCGTCCGCGGACCCGATCGTCCAGACCACGAACGTCTCGCCGGGCGCCAGCCAGTGATCACTTCCGTACGGCTCCAGGACCAGCTCCAGCAGCTCCCCGCCGCTGTTGTGGACCCGCAGCCGGGCCACCGGCGCCTCCTCGGCGGCCATCAGTCCTCCCTGATCGACGAGGTCCCCGCACGAGGACCGGTGAGCCTTCCCGGGTGGCAGCATCAACGGTCGTGGTGGCGGTCGGTGTCGATCGCGGGCTCGGTACCGGCGTGCTGCGAGGCGGGGGTGGGGGTCGTCGGTCGGGCCGCCGGGGGTGCTGCCGCTGCCCCGGCGTCCGGTTCCAGCAGCGGGAAGAGTCGGACCACCGCCGCCACCGGCTGCACGCCCGGCCGGCGGGCGTCGCCGTGCTCGTAGCCGGCCAGCGTCGTGCGCAGGACGGCCGCGACCTCGGCCAGCTCCTTCGGGGTCAGGTGCAGGACGGCGCTGAACGCCTCGTCCCGCTGCCAGGGTGCGGGCGCCCGGTCGCGGTGGGCGGTCCACTGCCGGTAACTGGCGTCCTCCAGTTCGCGGTCCAGCGCGGAGGACGGCCCGACGTCCCCGGGCGGCCGGGCCGGGTCCCAGCGCAGCCGCCAGGGGCGGGCGCGGCCGCCGCTGCGGGCGCGGGCCTCCTCGATCAGGCCCTGGCGGGCCAGCTGGCGCAGGTGGAAGGAGCAGAGGCCCGAGCTGTACCCGAGTTCCCTGGCCGCCTCGGTCGACGTGACGCTTCCCGTTCTCGCGAGCAGGTCGAGCAGGGCCACCCGCACGGGGTGGTCGGGCAGGGTGGCGGTCGGGAGTTCTCTGGTCACCCTGCCGAGCGTGCTGCCTGAGCCGACCCGCCGTCAAGTGACGCTCTCTCAGGTGGGCGCGTGACATCGGGCTTTGCCGGAGGCTAGGCTTTGCAAAGTTTGCAAAGCCGGTTGAGCAGGGCCTTTCGGACGGCGCCCGCCACCGGCTCCCCAGGGAAGGACGGGCGGATGGTGCATCGGACACGGGTTCAGGGACGGCCGGTCGCGGACTATCCGCAGCTGCCCCCGGAGACCCTGCGCGGCCGGGTCCGGCGGATCACCGAGGTGGGCGAGGACGTGCTCCACCGGCCCTGCCGTCAGGTGGCGGCCGCCGACTTCGGGACCCCGGGCCTGTCCGCCCTGGTCGACGACCTCTTCGCGACCCTCTACGTGGCCGAGGGTGCGGGGCTGGCGGCCAACCAGATCGGCGTCGCGCTGCGGCTCTTCGTCTGGGACTGCACGGACGAGGACGGCGTGCGGCACGTCGGCCACATCGTCAACCCGCTGCTGGAGGAGCCGCCGGTGGCCGGGCGACGGCTGGCCGAGGTGGGGGAGGGCTGCCTCTCGGTCCCCGGCCCCTACCGCGACGTGGCCCGTCCCGACCGGGCCGTGGTGCGCGGCTGGGACAAGGACGGCCACCCGCTGACGGTCGAGGGCAGCGGTTACTTCGCCCGCTGCCTGCAGCACGAGTGCGACCACCTGCTCGGCGGCCTCTACCTGGACCGGCTCTCCACGCGGGCACGCAGGTCGGCCCTGCGCGAGATGGCCAGGCGCCGCGACGAGGTGCTGGCCCGGCGCGAGGTCATGGCGACGGCGCTCGCCGGTCGCTGACACCGCCGGTCCCCGAGGCCCACGGGCGCCGACCGCCGCGCGGCGAACCACGCGGGCACCGAAAGCACACGGGCACCGAAAGCACGCGGGCGCCGACCGTCCGTGGACGGTCT
>NZ_BAAALF010000029.1:19139-56742 GCF_039528135.1 Kitasatospora nipponensis
CGCTCCGCCAGCACCACCGCGGCGGCCAGGTCGGGCTGTCGGCGGCGCTCGGCGAGGCGGCGTCCGACGGCGCGCCGGAACCGCGGACCGGCAGCAGCGGGGCGCAGGTCTGGTACGCGGCCGCGGTGGCCGGGTCGGCCGTGTTGAGGGCCCGCATCCCGCCGGTGGCCGGCACCGTCACCCCGTGGTCCTTCATGCAGCTGGTGAAGGCCTGCAGCGCGGTGCTGTTGAAGCCGCCGCCCTGCCCGCCGCCCTGTCCCTGCGGCCGCAGCGAGGCGCAGGCCTGCATCGCGGCCTCGCGGGCCGGGTCGGGCGAGCCGCCGCCGAAGAAGCCGCCGCCGCCGGGCGAGCCGCTGGGCCGATCGCTCGGCCGTCCGCTGGGTCGCCCGCTCGGGCGGCCCGACGGACGCCCGGTGGGGATCGTCACGCCGTGCTTCGAGAGGCAGTCGGTGTAGGCGGCCATCGCCTGCGAGCGGCTGCCGGAGGCCGCCGCCGACGGCGAGCCGGACGCCGCCGAGGAGGACGACACGCTGGTCGAGGAGGAGGAACAACCGGTGAGGAGCAGCCCGGCGGCGAGCAGGGCGGCGGCGCCGGCGGAGCGGATGATGGTCCGGGACAAGGCCGGTGCCTCCTGGTTCGGTGCGGGAAGTGCGGAAGTGCCGTTGGCGTAGCGGGGGCTGGACGCCAACGGCCTCCTGACTGAACCGCCCCGTCGTTTAGGAAGCCTGTGCCTTCCTGGGAACTTCCCGCAGTCCGCCGGGGAAGCTGTGGCGCCCGTCACGTGCGTGGCCGGCGATCCGACACCTTCTGTCCGTAATCGTCACCCCGTGGGCGGGCGGTGGGTCCCATCGACCTCCCAGCCTCTTCGAAGCCCGGGTAGCCCAAAGCTTTGCCTCCCCGGGCCCCGGATCGACCTCTGCCTCCCGGACGGCCTGGAGGTCGCCGCGGGCCATGTCGACGCCGGCGACCGAGTCGGCGACCTCGCCGACCACCCCCCGGGGGGCTACCCCTGGCCCGTGCCGCCGACGTAGGCCGCGAGGTGCTCGCCGGTGAGGGTGGTGCGGGCGGCGACCAGGTCGGCCGGGGTGCCCTCGAAGACGATCCGCCCGCCGTCGTGACCGGCGCCGGGGCCGAGGTCGACGATCCAGTCGGCGTGCGCCATGACCGCCTGGTGGTGCTCGATGACGACGACCGACTTGCCGCCGTCGACGAGCCGGTCGAGCAGGCCGAGCAACTGCTCGACGTCGGCGAGGTGCAGGCCGGTGGTCGGCTCGTCCAGGACGTAGACGCCGCCCTTCTCGCTCATCCGGGTGGCCAGCTTGAGCCGCTGCCGCTCGCCGCCGGAGAGCGTGGTGAGCGGCTGGCCGAGGCTGAGGTAGCCGAGCCCGACGTCGGCCAGCCGGCCGAGGACGGCCTGCGCGGCCGGGATGCGCGCCTCGCCGGCGCCGAAGAACTCCTGGGCCTCGGTCACCGACATCGCCAGCACCTCGCTGATGTCGCGGCCGGCCAGGTGGTACTCCAGCACCGACGCCTGGTAGCGCCGGCCCTCGCACTCCTCGCAGACGGTGGCGACGCCGGCCATCATCGCCAGGTCGGTGTAGATGACGCCGGCGCCGTTGCAGTTCGGGCAGGCGCCCTCGGAGTTGGCGCTGAAGAGCGCCGGCTTCACGCCGTTGGCCTTCGCGAACGCCTTGCGGATCGGGTCCAGGAGCCCGGAGTACGTCGCCGGGTTGCTCCGTCGCGAGCCGCGGATCGGGCTCTGGTCGATGGACACCACCCCGGCGCCCACCCCGGTGCCCACCCCGGCGCCGACACCCACGCCGGCCGCGGAGCCGGTGCCCGGCGACCCGTTGACCAGCGAGCCGTGCACGAGCGAGCTCTTGCCGGAGCCGGCGACGCCGGTGACCACGACCAGCACCCCGAGCGGGATGTCGACGTCCACGCCGTGCAGGTTGTTCGTCGCCGCGCCGCGGATCTCCAGCGCGCCGGTCGGCGTCCGCACGCTCTCCTTGAGGGCGGCCCGGTCGTCGAAGTGGCGCCCGGTGACGGTCCCGCTGACGCGCAGCTTCTCGACGCTGCCTTCGAAGCAGACCGTGCCGCCCGCCGCGCCGGCGCCGGGACCGAGGTCGACGACGTGGTCGGCGATCGCGATCGTCTCCGGCTTGTGCTCCACGACGAGCACCGTGTTCCCCTTGTCCCGCAGCCGCAGCAGCAGGCCGTTCATCCGCTGGATGTCATGGGGGTGCAGCCCCGTGGTCGGCTCGTCGAAGACGTAGGTGACGTCGGTCAGCGAGGAGCCGAGGTGGCGGATCATCTTGACGCGCTGCGCCTCGCCGCCCGACAGCGTGCCCGACGACCGCTCGAGCGCGAGGTAGCCCAGCCCGATCTCCACGACCGAGTCCAGGATCTGCTGCAGCCCGGCGAGCAGCGGCGCCACCGAGGGCTCGTCGAGTCCGCGGACCCAGGCGGCCAGGTCGCTGATCTGCATCGCGCAGGCGTCGGCGATGTTGATCCCGCCGATCCGTGAGGAGCGGGCGGCCTCGCTGAGCCGGGTGCCGTCGCACTCCGGGCAGGCCGTGAAGGTGACCGCCCGGTCCACGAACTCCCGGATGTGCGGCTGCAGTGCCGTGCGGTCCTTGGAGAGGAACGACTTCTGGATCTTCGGGATCAGCCCCTCGTAGGTGACGTTGACGCCGTCGACCTTCACCTTGACCGGCTCGCGGTGCAGGAAGACCTGCAGTTCCTTCTTGGTGTACTTGCGGATCGGCTTGTTCGGGTCGAGGAACCCCGACTCGATGAAGGGCCGCACCGTCCAGAAGCCGTCCACGGTGTAGCCGGGGATGGTGATCGCGCCCTCGGCCAGCGACTTGGAGTCGTCGAAGAGCTGGGCGAGGTCGATGTCGGAGACCTTGCCCAGGCCCTCGCAGCGCGGGCACATGCCGCCGGTGCGGCTGAAGTCCTGCCGCACGGTCTTGCCGCCGCCGCGCTCGACCGTGATCGCACCGCTGGCCCGGACCGAGGCGACGTTGAAGGAGAACGCGTTGGGCGAGCCGATGTGCGGCTGCCCGAGCCGGCTGAACAGGACGCGCAGCAGCGCGTTGGCGTCGGTGGCGGTGCCGACCGTGGAGCGGGCGTCGGCCGTCATCCGCTGCTGGTCGACGATGATCGCGGTGGTCAGGCCTTCGAGGACGTCGACCTCGGGGCGTGCCAGCGTCGGCATGAAGCCCTGCACGAAGGCGCTGTAGGTCTCGTTGATCAGCCGCTGCGACTCCGCCGCGATCGTGCCGAAGACCAGGGAGCTCTTGCCCGAGCCGGAGACGCCGGTGAACACCGTCAGCCGCCGCTTCGGGATCTCGATGCTGACGTCCCTGAGGTTGTTCTCGCGTGCGCCGTGCACACGGATCAGGTCGTGGCTGCCGGTGGCGTGCGGTGCAGGCGACCGCGGGTCCGTCCTCGTGGCCATGCTCATCATGTCTCCGTCCGTGGTGCGGGGCCGCCCTCGTGGCGACGGTGCGCCGGCACCCGCTCTGGCGATCAGGCTAGTTGTGGCCCGGTGCCCCGCGCTTCTCAAATCCTGATCGCTTCGGGACCCGCTGCCCGCGGCCCCCCGGCTCCTCCCTCCCCACCGGCCCCAGCCGCTGTGGGAAGCTGGTCGGGTGAGACGCCAGGAACTCGACGACCTCGTCCGACTGCGGCGGGCGCGCGATCGGATGGACCGTGACTACGCCGAGCCGCTCGACGTCGCGGCACTGGCCCGGGACGCCCTGATGTCCTCGGGCCACTTCTCCCGCAGCTTCCGCGCGGCCTTCGGCGAGTCGCCCTACAGCTACCTGATGACCCGCCGCATCGAGCGGGCCAAGGCGCTGCTGCGACGTGGCGACCTCAGCGTGACCGAGGTCTGCTTCGCCGTCGGCTGTACGTCGCTGGGGTCGTTCAGCTCGCGCTTCACCGAGCTCGTCGGCGAGAGCCCCAGCGCCTACCGGGCCCGCAGTCACGAGCAGGCCGCGGCGATCCCGGCGTGCATTTCCAAGATCCACACGCGACCGGTCAGGAACGGAGAAGCGCGTCCCGACGCCCAGCCGTAGCGTGAACGGCATGGACATCAAACTCTCCCAGTGCTTCATCGCCGTCGACGACCACGACAAGGCGCTCGACTTCTACCGTGACGTGCTCGGCCTGGAGGTGCGCAACGACGTCGGGTACGAGGGGATGCGTTGGGTGACCATCGGGGCACCCTCGCAGCCGGACGTGAACATCGTCCTGGAGCCGCCGCTCGCCGACCCCAACGCCTCGGCGGCCGACAAGCAGGCCATGACCGAGCTCCTGGCCAAGGGCCTGCTGCGCGGCGTCATCTTCGCCACCGACGACTGCGACGCCGCCTTCGAGCGCATCAGCGCCGCGGGCGGCGAGGTGATGCAGGAGCCGACGGACCAGTTCTACGGCGTCCGCGACTGCGCCTTCCGCGACCCGGCCGGCAACATGGTCCGCTTCACCCAGTCCCTCGCGAAGTAACCCCGACCCGCCCGCACGTGTGTCGACCTCTTGGATCAGCGTTCCAGCGACCTGTGGCCGGCAGCCGGCGGCGTGGGATGACTCCGATCCCTTCGGTGCGGGGTGACGTCGTGCACCGTGACATCGACGTGTGCGGCCTGCCCTCAGCGGGTGCCGAGTGCGGCGTCCAGGGTGGCGGCGAAGGTGGCGGCGTCCGTCTCGGCGCCGAAGTGGTGGATCACGTGCTCGCGGACGTGGTCCTGCTGGGCGCGGGTGAAGGCGGCGCATGCGTCGTGGACGACGTGGGCGGTGTAGCCGCGGTCGTGGGCCTCGCGCAGGGTGGACTCGACGCACACGTGGGTGGCGAAGCCGGCCAGGTACAGGTCGGTGACGGCCAGTCGGCGCAGGATCAGGTCGAGGTCGGAGGAGCCGGCGAAGGCGCTGGCGCCCGCGCGGCCGCGCACGACCGGCTCGTCGGGGGCGGGCCGGAAGGCCTCGGCGAACTCGACGCCGGGGCTGCCCTGGATCCAGGTGCCGGCCTTGGGGATCGCCGCGCGCAGGCCGAGCACGGCCGGGGTCCAGCTCGCCAACTCCGGTGCCCCGGGGGAGAGGACGAGCGGCACGTGGATGACGGGGACGCCGTGCGTGCGGGCCGCGGCCAGGGCGGCGGCCGCGCCGTGGACGGCGGTGTCGAGCAGGTCGCGGTCCTCGACGAGGTGGTGGAGGCGGCCGTGCTCGGGGTCGAGCCACTCGCGCTGGAACTCGATCAGGACGAGGGCGGCGTTCGGGCGTGCGGATGTGGCGGACACGGTGGGCATGGCGGACACGGCGGTCATGGTCGGGCTCCCTGGTCGGGCTGTTTCCAACTGATGAGTTGGACATTAGCGCGAGCCGATCCCATTTCCAACTCATTGGTTGGACATGGGATCGGAACAAGCATGCACGCATGCTTGTTTTTTGCGGCCGCCGCTGCCACGCTTCCTGCTGAGTCCGCCGCGCCCGTACCGGCCCTCGAGGCCGCCGTGCCTGACCCGGGGTCAGGAGGGTGGTGGCGCGTGCGCTTCGCCGTGAGTGGAGAGAGGTCCGGCCCCGATGACCGCAGCTGCCCCGATACCCGACCCGTCGCCGGTCCCGCTGCCCACCGTGGTGGGCGGTGCGCCGACCGGGCCCAGGGCCGTGACCCCGCTGCGGATCGGCAACGCCTCGGGTTTCTACGGGGACCGGTTCGCGGCGGTGCGGGAGATGCTGACGGGTGGGCCGCTGGACGTGCTCACCGGGGACTACCTGGCCGAGCTGACCATGCTGATCCTGGCGCGGGACCGGATCAAGGACCCGCGGCTCGGCTACGCCAAGGTGTTCCTGCGGCAGTTGGAGGAGTGCCTGGGGCTGGCGGTGGACCGCGGGGTGCGCATCGTGGTCAACGCGGGCGGCCTCAACCCGGCCCGACTCGCCGAGGCCACCGCCGAGTTGGCCGCCTCCCAGGGCATCGCGCTGAAGGTCGCGCACGTCACCGGGGACGATCTGCTGGCCCGCGCCGGCGAGTTCACCCGCACCGAGGGGCTGCTGGCGGCCAACGCCTACCTCGGGGCCTGGGGGATCGCCGACTGCCTGCGCGGCGGTGCGCAGCTGGTGGTCACCGGGCGGGTCACCGACGCCGCGCTGGTGGCCGGCCCGGCCGCCGCCCACTTCGGCTGGGGTCCGCAGGACCTGGACGCGCTGGCCGGCGCCGTGGTGGCGGGGCACGTGCTGGAGTGCGGCGCGCAGGCGACCGGCGGCAACTACGCCTTCTTCACCGAGCTGGCGGCGCACGCCGACCTCACCCACCCCGGCTTCCCGCTGGCCGAGGTGCACGCGGACGGCAGCAGCGTGATCACCAAGCACCCGGGGACCGGCGGCGCCGTCACGGTCGGCACGGTCACCGCCCAACTCCTCTACGAGACCGGGGGACCGCGTTACCTGGGGCCGGACGTGACGGCCCGGCTGGACACCGTCCGGCTCGAGCAACAGGGCCCGGACCGGGTGCGGATCAGCGGGGTGCGCGGCGAGGCGCCGCCGCCCACGCTCAAGGTCGGCCTGAACCGGATCGGCGGCTGGCGCAACGAGGTGGTCTTCGTGCTGACCGGCCTCGACGTCGAGGCCAAGGCGGCGCTGGTCCGCAGCCAGCTGGAGCACGTCCTGGAGCCGGCCGCGCGTCCCGCCGAGCTGCGCTGGACGCTGGCCCGCACCGACCAGCCGGACGCGGCCACCGAGCAACAGGCCAGCGCCTACCTGCACCTCACGGCGCGGGACGCGGACCAGGCGAAGGTCGGACGTGCGCTGAGCGCGGCCGCCGACGAGCTCGGCCTGGCCGGGTACCCCGGCTTCCACCTGACGGCGCTGCCGGGGCCGGGCGCGCCCTACGGGGTGTTCGAGGCCGTGCACCTGGACGCCAAGCTCGTGGAGCACTGGGCGGTGCACCCCGACGGCACCCGCCACCCGATCCCGCCGGCCACCCCCGCCCAGCTCGACGCCGTCCCACTCGACGCCCCCGACAGCGCACCGCTGCCACCGCCGCCACCCCCCGGCCCGACCCGCCGCGCGCCGCTGGGCCTGATCGCGGGCGCCCGCAGCGGTGACAAGGGCGGCGACGCCAACCTCGGCGTCTGGGTCCGCGACGAGGACGCCTGGCGCTGGCTCGCCCACACCCTGACCGCCGAGCGGCTGCGCATCCTGCTCCCCGAGACCGCCGACCTCCCGATCACCCGCCACCTGCTGCCCAACCTGCGGGCCGTCAACTTCGTCATCGAAGGTCTGCTCGGCGAGGGGGTGGCCGCGCAGGCGCGGTTCGACCCGCAGGCCAAGGCGCTGGGGGAGTGGCTCCGCTCGCGCCATCTCGACCTCCCGGAGGCCCTGCTGTGACCGCGCTCCCCTCCCGCCTCGACCCGGCGGGCGCCGACTTCCAGGCCCACCGCACCGCGATGCTCGACAAGCTCGCCGCGCTGGACACCGAACACGCCAAGGCGCTGGCCGGCGGCGGTGCCAAGTACGTCGAGCGCCACCGCGCCCGCGGCAAGCTGCTGGCGCGCGAGCGGATCGAGCTGCTGCTGGACCCGGACACCCCCTTCCTGGAGCTCTCCCCGCTGGCCGCCTGGGGCAGCGACTACCCGGTGGGCGCCGCCCTGGTCACCGGCATCGGCACGGTCGAGGGCACCGAGTGCGTCATCACCGCCAACGATCCGACCGTGCGCGGTGGCGCGAGCAACCCCTGGACCCTGCGCAAGGCCCTGCGCGCCAACGAGATCGCGCTGCGCAACCGGCTGCCGCTGATCAACCTGGTTGAGTCCGGCGGCGCGGACCTGCCGAGCCAGAAGGAGATCTTCATCCCCGGCGGCGCGCTCTTCCGCGACCTGACCCGGCTCTCCGCCGCCGGGATCCCCACCGTCGCGGTGGTCTTCGGCAACTCCACCGCCGGCGGCGCCTACGTGCCCGGCATGTCCGACCACACCGTGATGGTCAAGGAGCGCGCCAAGGTCTTCCTCGGCGGTCCGCCGCTGGTCAAGATGGCCACCGGCGAGGAGTCCGACGACGAGTCGCTGGGCGGCGCCGACATGCACGCCCGGGTCTCCGGGCTGGCCGACCACTTCGCCGCCGACGAGCCGGACGCGCTGCGCCTGGCCCGCCGGATCGTGCACCGCCTGCACTGGCGCAAGGCCGGCCCGGGGCCCGACCCGGCCGCCGCGCCGCCGCGGTTCGACGAGGAGGAGCTGCTCGGCATCGTGCCGGGCGACCTCAAGGTGCCGTTCGACCCCCGCGAGGTGATCGCGCGGATCGTCGACGGGTCCGACTTCGACGAGTTCAAGCCCCGCTACGGCACCAGCCTGGCCACCGGCTGGGCCACCGTGCACGGCTTCCCGGTCGGCATCCTGGCGAACGCGCAGGGCGTGCTCTTCAGCGCCGAGTCGCAGAAGGCGGCCCAGTTCATCCAGTTGGCCAACCAGCGGGACATCCCGCTGCTCTTCCTGCACAACACCACCGGCTACATGGTGGGCCGGGACTACGAGCAGGGCGGCATCATCAAGCACGGCGCGATGATGATCAACGCGGTGGCCAACAGCACCGTGCCGCACATCTCGGTGCTGATGGGCGCCTCCTACGGCGCCGGTCACTACGGGATGTGCGGGCGGGCCTACGACCCGCGGTTCCTGTTCGCCTGGCCGAGCGCCAAGTCCGCGGTGATGGGACCGCAGCAACTCGCCGGCGTGCTCTCGATCGTGGCCCGGCAGTCGGCCGCCGCCAAGGGGCAGCCGTACGACGAGGACGCGGACGCGGCGATCCGCGCCATGGTGGAGCAGCAGATCGAGGCCGAGTCGCTGCCGGCCTTCCTCTCCGGCCGGCTCTACGACGACGGCGTGATCGACCCGCGCGACACCCGCACCGTGCTCGGCCTCTGCCTCTCCGCGGTCCACAGCGCCCCCGTCCAGGGCGCGCGCGGCTACGGCGTCTTCCGAATGTGAGTGAGCCTCAGATGATCACTGCCCTGCTGGTCGCCAACCGCGGTGAGATCGCCCGGCGGATCTTCCGCACCTGCCGGGAGCTCGGGATCGCCACGGTGGCGGTCCACTCCGACCCCGACGCGGACGCACCGCACGTCCGCGAGGCCGACTCGGCCGTCCACCTGCCGGGTGCCGCGCCGGGCGACACCTACCTGCGCGCCGACCTGCTGGTGAAGGCCGCGCTGGCGGCGGGTGCGGACGCCGTCCACCCCGGCTACGGCTTCCTCTCCGAGGATCCGGCCTTCGCCCGCGCGGTGCTCGACGCCGGCCTGACCTGGGTCGGCCCGCCGCCCGGGGCGATGGCCGCGATGGGGTCCAAGACCGCGGCCAAGCAGCTCATGGCGGCCGCCGGCGTGCCGGTGCTGGCCCCGGTCGAGCCGTCCGCGGCCACCGAGGCCGACCTGCCGCTGCTGGTCAAGGCGGCCGCCGGCGGTGGCGGCCGAGGCATGCGGGTGGTGCGCCGACTCGCCGACCTGACAGGCGAGTTGGCTGCCGCGGCGGCCGAGGCGGTGGCCGCCTTCGGCTCGCCGGAGGTGTTCTGCGAGCCGTACCTGCCGACCGGCCGGCACGTCGAGGTACAGCTGCTGGCCGACGGCCACGGCACCGTCTGGGCGCTCGGCGAGCGCGACTGCTCGCTGCAGCGCCGCCACCAGAAGGTGATCGAGGAGACCCCGGCCCCCGGCCTGGACGAGGCGCTGCGAGTCGAACTGTCGCGCGCCGCCACCGCCGCGGCCCGCGCGATCGGCTACACCGGGGCGGGTACGGCCGAGTTCCTGCTGGCGCCGGACGGCCGGTTCTTCTTCCTGGAGATGAACACCCGACTGCAGGTGGAGCACCCGGTGACCGAGGAGGTCACCGGACTCGATCTGGTGGCACTCCAGTTGGCCGTCGCCGAGGGCGAGCGACTGCCCGCCGAGGCGCCCGCCGCCCGAGGGCACGCGATCGAGGCCCGGCTCTACGCCGAGGACCCGGCCGCCGACTGGCAGCCGCAGACCGGCACCCTGCACCGCATCGACTTCCCCGCCGGCACCGACCTGCGGATCGACTCCGGTGTGGAGAGCGGCAGCACGGTGGGCATCCACTACGACGCGATGCTCGCCAAGGTGATCGTCTGGGCCCCCACCCGGGCGGCCGCGGCCCGCCGGCTGGCCGACGCGCTCGGCCGCGCCAGGATCCACGGGCTGGTCACCAACCGGGAGTTGCTGGTCCGCGCGCTGCGCCATCCGGCCTTCCTGGCCGGCCAGGTGCACACCGCCTTCCTGACCGAGCACGCCGCCGAACTGCGCCCCGCCGCGCAGGAGAAGCGCGACCTGCCGCTGGCCGCGCTGGCCGCGGCCCTCGCGGACGCCGCCGCCCGCCCGTCCGCGCTGCCCTCCGGCTGGCGCAACCTGCCCTCGCAGTCGCAGATCAAGCGCTACCGGGCAGTCGACGGGACGGAGTTGGAGGTCAGCTACCGGATCACCCGGGACGGCCTGCGGGCTGACCGGTACCCGGGGGTGCGGCTGCTGTCGGCCACCGGGCAGCGGGTCGTGCTGGCGGTGGACGGCATCCGGCGCACCATCGAGGTCGCCGTCCACGCCGGCACCGCCTACTGTGACAGCCCGTCAGGTTCGTTCGCGCTGACCGTACTTCCGCGCTTCCCCGAGCCGGTCGAACAGCGTGACCCCGGCGCACTGCTGGCTCCGATGCCCGGCACCGTGGTGCGCCTGGGGGCGGCGGTCGGCGAGCGCGTGACGGCCGGGCGCCCGCTGCTCTGGCTGGAGGCGATGAAGATGGAGCACCAGGTGGTCGCCCCGGTCGACGGCGTGCTGGCCGAACTGCGGGCCACGACCGGCCAGCAGGTCGACCTCGGTGCCCTGCTCGCCGTCGTCACCCCGACCGCCGAGCCGCCGGACGCCACCGTCCCGACCACCCCCGCCGGCCCCGCCGTCCCCACCACCGACGAAGCCCTCACCTGACCCGGAAGGACCGGAGATGTCCGCACCGAGCACCACCGAGAGCCCGCTGATCGAGACCCCCGAGCGGATCGCCCTGCGCAGGGCCGTCGGCGACCTCGGGCGCCGCTTCGGCTCGTCCTACTTCCTGGCCAAGGCCCGGGCCGGCGAGCAGACCGACGAACTCTGGGAGGAGGCAGGAAAGTTGGGCTTCCTGGGCGTCAACCTCCCGGAGGAGTACGGTGGAGGTGGCGCCGGAGTCACCGAACTCGCCATCGTGCTGGAGGAGTTGGGAACCGTCGGCTGCCCGCTGCTGATGCTGGTGGTCTCCCCGGCGATCTGCGGCACCATCATCGCCCGGTTCGGCACCGAGGAGCAGAAGCAGCACTGGCTGCCGGGCCTGGCCGACGGCAGCCGCCGGATGGCCTTCGCGATCACCGAGCCGGACGCCGGCTCCAACTCGCACCGCCTGTCCACCGTCGCCCAGCGCGACGGCGAGGACTGGATCCTGAACGGCCGCAAGGTCTTCATCTCCGGCATCGAGGGCTCGGACGCCGTCCTGGTGGTCGGCCGCACCGCCGACGCGCGCACCGGCAAGCTCAAGCCCGCGCTCTTCATCGTGCCGCGCGAGACCCCCGGCTTCGAGTACCGCCCGATCCCGATGGAACTCCTGTCGCCCGAGCGCCAGTACCAGGTCTTCCTGGACGACGTCCGGCTGCCCGCCGACGCGTTGGTCGGCGACGAGAACGCCGGCCTGCTGCAGCTCTTCGCCGGGCTCAACCCGGAGCGGATCATGACCGCCGCCTTCTCGTTGGGCGTCGCCCGCCAGGCGCTGAACACGGCCGTCGAGTACGCGAAGACCCGCACCGTCTGGGACCGGCCGATCGGCGCCCACCAGGGGCTGGCCCACCCGCTCGCGCAGTGCGCGATCGAGATCGAGATGGCCCGGCTGATGATGCGCAAGGCCGCCCACCTCTACGACGCCGGGGACGACCTGGCCGCCGGCGAGGCCGCCAACATGGCCAAGTACGCCTCCGGCGAGGCGGCTTCGCGCACCGTCGACCAGGCCGTGCAGACCCTGGGCGGCAACGGGCTGACCCAGGAGTACGGGCTGGCCGCGCTGTTGGCCGCCACCCGGGTGGGCCGGGTGGCGCCGGTCAGCCGCGAGATGATCCTCAACTACGTGGCCCAGCACACCCTGGGCCTGCCGCGCTCCTACTGACCGCACGCAGCCGTGCCGGGGCGGGCATCCGCGCGCTTCGCCGCGCGTGCGCGCCCCGGCACCCGGGTACCACCTCCGGCATGGCCGAACCGGCCACCACCCCGCACCCCCGCAGGAGTCGCCATGGTGTTCCGCAGCGCGTATCCCGACGTCCCCGCCCTGGACCTGCCGGTCCACGAGGCCGTGCTGGGCGAGGCCGCCCGTTACGGCGACGCCCCGGCGCTGGTCGACGGCGTCACCGGCGAGAGCCTCAGCTACCGCGAACTGATCGCCGCGGTGGGCCGGACGGCGGCCGGGCTGGCCGAGGCCGGGGTGCGCCAGGGGGACGTCGTCGCGCTGCACAGCCCCAACAGCATCGTCTACCCGGTGGCCCTCTACGGCTGCAGCAGGGCCGGCGCCACCGTCACCACGGTCTCCTCGCTGGCCACCCCCGAGGAGCTCGCCACGCAGCTGCGCGACAGCGGCGCGCGCTGGATCCTCACCGCCTCCGCGCTGCTGCCCGTCTCGCTGGCCGCCGTCGCCCAGCTGGCCGACCCGCAGATCCGCGAGGTCATCCTGCTGGACACCCCCGCGGCGCCCCCGGCCCCCGCCGCCGACGCCGCGGCCGCCCCGACTCTGCGCACGCTGGCCGACCTGCTGGCCAGCACCGCCCCCGAGCCGGTGGTGACGATAGAGCCGGGCGTCGACCTCGCGGTGCTGCCCTACTCCAGCGGCACCACCGGCCTGCCCAAGGGCGTGATGCTGACCCACCGCTCGGTGGCCACCAACCTGGCCCAGGTGCAGGCCGTGCACCCCACCGAACCCGGCGAGCGGCTGATCGCCGTGTTGCCCTTCTTCCACATCTACGGCCTGTGCGCCCTGCTGCACCGCCCGCTGCGGGCCGGCGCCACCGTGGTCGTGCTGCCGCGCTTCGACCTGGAGCAGTTCCTGCGCACCCTCCAGGACCAGCGCATCGAGGGCGTCCTGGTCGCCCCGCCGATCGTGCTGGCGCTGGCCAAGCACCCGCTGGTCGACTCCTTCGACCTCTCCTCGGTGCGTTACGTGCTCAGCGCCGCCGCCCCGCTCGACGCCGACCTGGCCGCCGCCTGCGCCGCCCGGCTGGGCCTGCCCACCGTCCACCAGGGCTACGGCATGACCGAGCTCTCGCCCGCCACCCACCTGGTGCCGCTGGACGACCCGGAGCCCTCGCCCGGCGCGGTGGGGCGGCTGATCGCCTCCACCGAGCTGCGGGTGCTCTCGGTGGACGACCCGGGCCGCGACCTCGGGGTGGGCGAGAGCGGCGAGATCCTGATCCGCGGCCCGCAGGTGATGAAGGGGTACTTCGGGCGCCCCGGTGACACCGACGCGATGATCGACGCCGAGGGCTGGCTGCACACCGGCGACATCGGGCGGATGGACGAGCGCGGCTACCTGCACATCGTCGACCGGGTCAAGGAGCTGATCAAGTACAAGGGCTACCAGGTCGCCCCCGCCGAGCTGGAGGCGCTGCTGCTCACCCACCCGCAGATCGCCGACGCCGCGGTGGTCGGCGTCACCGACGAGGACGGCACCGAGCGGCCCAAGGCCTTCGTGGTCCGCGCGCCCGGCAGCGGCCTGACCGAGCCCGAGGTGATCGAGTTCGTCGCGGCCCGGGTGGCGCCGTACAAGAAGGTCCGCGCGGTCGACTTCCTGACCGCGGTGCCCAAGTCCGCCAGCGGCAAGATCCTGCGCCGCGAGCTGCGCGGCCGCTGACCGCCCCCGGCCGCCGCACCGTCCCCGGCCGCCGCGAGCCCGCCGTCGCCCCACACCCCGGCCGCCGTCTGCGAGGATGCGGTGGCCGGGCCCGCGCCCCGAGCCCCAGAGCCGGCCCCACCCCCCACCGGAGCGCACCGCCATGACCACCGCCGCCCGTACCCCGCAGCAGGACCGCAGCCGCGCCACCCGGCGCCGGCTGCTGGAAGCGGCCGTCGAGTGCCTCGCCGAGCTGGGCTGGAACGGCAGCACCGTCACCGTGGTGGCCGAACGGGCCGGCGTCACCCGCGGCGCGGCCCAGCACCACTTCCCGACCCGCGAGGACCTCTTCACCGCCGCCGTCGAGCACGTCACCGCCGAGCGGCTGACGGGGGGGGGGCCGGGCACCGGCGAGCTGCCGCCGCCCGGCCCGGCCCGCACCGAGGCCGTCGTCGAGCTGATCGTGCGCCTCTACACCGGCCCGCTCTTCCGCGCCGCCCTGCACCTGTGGGTGGCCGCGGCCACCGAGGAGCCGCTGCGCGAGCGCATCGTCGCCCTGGAGAACCGGGTCGGGCGCGAGTCGCACCGCGCCGCGCTGGAGTTCCTGGGCGTCGACGAGGGCGCCGCCGGGGTCCGCGAGACCGTCCAGGCCACCATGGACCTGGCCCGCGGCCTGGGCCTGGCCAACCTGCTCACCGACGACGCGGCCCGCCGCCGCGGGGTGGTCCGGCAGTGGTCCGCGATGCTCGAGGACGCGCTGCGCGGGCACCGCGGCGACTGACGGCCGGTCACCGGTGGTCGGCGCGCGGTCGCCGCACCGGCGATGACCAGGCAGGCTGGAGTGGTCAGACCGGGATCGAGCCGCTGGGGTGGTTGCCAGACCATGCACACACCACCGCCCGGCCCCCCGCCCGAAGGGGGCCAGCCCGCCGGGGCGCCACCCGGCACGCCCGCCGGGCCCGGAGCCGCCGGGGCCGGAGCCGTCGGGCCCGCAGCCGCCGTGCCCACCCCCGGCGCGCCCGAGATCGTCCGCGCCAGCCTGGACGGCCACCGCCTGGTCCCGGTGGCCACCGCGCTGCGCGACGCCGACGGCGTGGTGCTGCACTGGAGCGAGGACGCCGAACGGCTGCTGGGCTGGCGCGCCGACGAGATCGTCGGCCACTTCGCCGCGCCCCTGCTGACCAGCGACAGCAACCGCCCCGAGGTCTTCGAGCTCTACGAGAGCATCCTGGCCGGCCGGCGCTGGTCGGGGGTCTTCCCGGTCCGCCACCGCGACGGCCACGAGGTCGAGCTGGACTTCCGCACCTACGGCATCACCGGCCCGGGCGGCCGCCCCTTGGTGCTCGCCACCGGCTCCGACGTGCGCGCGCTGCAGCAGGTCGAGGCGGACCTCGCGGTGCTCGACGGCTACTTCACCCAGTCCCCGATCGGGATGGCGGTCTACGACACCGAGCTGCGCTTCGTGCGGCTCAACCCGGCGCTGGCCCGGATCAACGGCCTGCCGGTGGCGGAGCACCTCGGCCGGCGCATCGACGCGGTGCTGCCCGGGCTCAACGGCACCGAGATCGAGGCCGTGATGCGCCAGGTGCTGGCCACCGGCCGGCCGGTGGTGGACGCCCGCTCGTACGGCCGAACGCCCGGGGACCCGCGCCGTGACCGCGCCTGGTCGGCCTCCTACTTCCGGCTCGCCGACGCCTCCGGGCGGGTGCTCGGCGTCAGCTCCTCGATCATCGACGTCACCGAGCGCTTCCAGGCCGAGGCCCGCGCCGCCCGGGCGCAGGAGCGGCTGACCCTGCTGGCCGAGGCCACCGCCCGGATCGGCACCACGCTGGACATGCAGCGCACCGCCGAGGAACTGGTCGCCGCCGTCGTGCCGAAGTTCGCCGACTTCGCCACCGTCGACCTGCTCGACCCGGTGCTGCAGGGCGAGGAGCCCGGCCTGCTCGCCCCCGACCAGGGCGTGCTGCTGCGCGCGGTGGCGGCCGGCGAGGCGTTCGGCGCGGGGCTCACCGACGTGGCCGACGCGGTCGGCGAGACCACCGCCTACGACTCGCACCGGATCTACACCAAGAGCCTGCGCAGCGGGCGCCCGATGGTGGTGGCCCACGTCGACGAGCCGGCGCTGCGCCGCCTGGCGCCGCGCGAGGAGCGGGTCGCCCCGGGCCTGGCGGCCGGCATCCACTCCTACCTGCTGGTGCCGCTGCTGGCCCGCGGCATGGTGCTGGGCGGGGCCGAGTTCGTGCGGACCCGCAACCCCGAGGCGTTCAGCGACTCGGACGTGGCGCTCGCCGAGGAACTGGTCGCCCGCACCGCCGTCTGCATCGACAACGCCCGCCTCTACCGGCGCGAGCGCGACACCGCGCTGACCCTGCAGCGCAGCCTGCTGCCGCAGGAGATCCACCGCACGCTGGGCCTGGAGATCGCCTACCGCTACCTGCCCAGCAGCGTGGTCAGCGAGGTGGGCGGCGACTGGTTCGACGTGGTGCCGCTCTCCTGCGGCCGGGTGGCGCTGGTGGTGGGCGACGTGATGGGCCACGGCATCCGGGCGGCCGCCACGATGGGCCAGCTGCGCACCGTCGCGCGCACCCTGGCCACCCTGGACATGCCGCCCGCCACCGTGCTGGCCCGGCTGGACGAGACCGCCACCGGGATCGGCGAGGGCCAGTTCGCCACCTGCGTCTGCGCGGTCTACGACCCAGTGGACCGCAGCTGCACGGTGGCCAGCGCCGGGCACCTGCCGCCGGTGGTGATGGGCGCGGACGGGCAGACCCGGGCGCTGGAGGTGCCGCCGGGGGTGCCGCTGGGCGTGGGCGGCGTGGCGTTCGAGAACACCGAGTTCACCGTGCCGGAGGGCTCCATCCTCACCCTCTACACCGACGGCCTGGTCGAGCGCCGCGGCGAGGACATCGACCACGGGATCAACGAGCTCTGCACCACGCTGGCCGCCCGCGGCCGCACCCTGGAGGCGCACTGCGACGCGGTGATCTCCACCCTGGTGCGCGGCGGCAGCGAGGACGACGTGGCGATGATCATGGCCCGGGCGCTGCCGGTGCCCCGCGACCGGATCGCCACCCTGCCGCTCACCGGCGAGGGCCCGATGCCCTCGCTGGCCCGCCGCTTCACCCGCCGCACGCTCGCCGGCTGGGGGCTGGCCCCGCTCGCCGACTTCGCGGAGCTGCTGGTCAGCGAGCTGGTCACGAACGCCCTGGTGCACGCCGGGCAGCCGCGCCGGCTGCGGCTCTTCCGCGACCGGGCGCTGACGGAGGAGGTCGCCGACTCCGGCGGCCAGACGCCGCGGCTGCGCCCGGCCGGTTCGGAGGACGAGGGCGGGCGCGGGATGTACCTGGTCAACGAGCTGGCCCACCGCTGGGGCAGCCGCCCGACCCGGGACGGCAAGGTGGTCTGGGCCGAGCTGGAGCTCCCGCTCGGCACCTCACCGCTCGGCGCCGGCCCGCCGGGCAGCTGACCACCAGGTCACCCGGCACCGGGCCAACCCGGCACCGGGCAACCGAGACCCGTGCCACCGGGCCGCGTCAGCCCGTGCGGCGCCCGCGCAGCAGCCACCAGGCCAGCCCCGCGCCGAGCAGCACCACACCCGCGCCGAGCAGCGCGGCCAGGCCCATGCCCTGCACGAACGCGGAGCGCGCCGCGTGGGCCAGCGCCGGTCCGGCCGGGCCGGGCAGCGAGCCGGCCACCTCGATCGCCGAGCCGAGCGACTCGCGGGCCCGGCCGGCCAGCGCCGGGTCCAGTCCGTCGGGCAGCGCCATCGAACCGGTGTAGACCGCGGTCAGCACCGAGCCGAAGAGCGCGATGCCCAGCGCCGTGCCCAGCTCGTAGGCCGTCTCGGAGCTCGCCGAGGCGGCGCCGGCCTTCTCGGCGGGCGCGGCGCTCAGCACCAGGTCCGCGGAGAGCGTGTAGACCAGCCCCTCGCCGGCGCCGACCGCCACGAAGACGGCCGCGAGCAGCAGATACGAGGTGTCCTGCTGCAGCCACCCCAGGACGCCCAGGCCCAGGCCCAGCACCGCCATCCCGGCGACCAGCGCGGCCCGCGCGCCGGCCCGGCGGGCGAGGCGGGCGGTCAGCACGGAGCCCGCCACCGCACCGGCGAAGGCCGGCAGCTCGGCGAGCCCCGCCGTCAGCGGCGAGTAGCCGCGCACCAGCTGCAGGTACTGCGACATGAAGAAGACCACGCCGGCCAGCCCGAAGACCGCGATCAGCGCGCCCAGCACGGCCGCGGTGAACCGCCGGTCGGCGAAGAGCCGCACGTCCAGCAGCGGGGTCGCCAACCGCAGCTGGCGCCGGACGAACAGGACCAGCGCCGCGGCGCCCAGCACCGCCGGCACCGCCACGTCCCAGCGCAGGGGGCCGTGCGCGGCGGCCTCCTTGACCGCGTAGACCACCGCGATCAGGCCGCTCATCGACAGCAGCACGCTCGCCAGGTCCCAGCGGCCCGGCCTGGGGTCCCGCGACTCGGGCAGCAGCCAGCCGCCCAGGACCAGCAACAGGGCCAGCACCGGCAGGTTGAGCAGGAAGACCGAACCCCACCAGAAGTGCTCCAGCAGCAGGCCGCCGACCAGCGGGCCGGCCGCGGCGCCGGCGGTGGCGGCCGCGCCCCACAGGCCGATCGCGGTGGCCCGCTCGCGGGCGTCGGGGAAGAGCGCGCGGATCAGCGAGAGGGTGGAGGGCATGATGGTCGCCCCGGCCACCCCGAGCAGCGCGCGGGCCGCGATCAGCCAGGCCGGGCTCGGGGCGTAGGCGGCCAGCAGCGAGGCCGCGCCGAAGGCGGTGGCGCCCAGCAGCAGCAGCCGCTTGCGGCCGATCCGGTCGCTGAGCGAGCCCATGCTGACCAGCAGTCCGGCCAGCACGAAGGAGTAGATGTCGCCGATCCAGAGCAGCTGGGTGGCACTGGGAGCGAGTGTCTCGGTGATCGAGGGGATCGCCAGGACCAGGACGGTGGCGTCCACCACGACCAGCAGGACGGCCAGCACGAGCACGGCCAGCCCCGCCCAGCGCCGGCGCGCGGTGGGCGGCGCGGCGGTGGGGCGGACGAGGTCGCAGACGGTCTGGGAGGTCGAGGCGGGGGCGGTGATGGCGGCGCTACGGGTACTGCCGGTGTTGCTCATGAGGTGGAAGGACTCCTGAGAGCTCCGCCGAGGAAGAGCTCGATGAGGGCGAAGGCACTGTCACGCGGGGCGAGGCGGCCGTCCTGGACGGCCCAGCCGACGCCGGCCAGCAGGTCGAAGAAGGCCTCGCTGAGCCAGCCGGCCGACAGCTCGATCCGGAACACCCCCTCCTGCTGGCCGCGCAGGAAGAAGGCGCGGACCCGGGCGTCCTGGTCCTCCCAGAGGGCGCAGAGCTCCGGATCGTCGAAGAGCTGGTTCTCGCCGGCCAGGAAGGCGCAGAGCGCGGCGTCCGGCGCCAGGATCTCCGCCAGCCGGCGCAGCGCGTCGGCGGCGTTGCCGGTCTCGATGGCGGCGGTGTCCAGCGCGGTGTTGTAGCGGCGCAGCGCGAGCAGGCCCACCTCGCGGATCAGCGCGTCACGACCGGGGAAGATCCGGTGCAGCGAGGCGCGGCTGATGCCGGCGGCGCGGGCGATCTCGTCCAGATGGGCGGTCGGCTGGCGGGAGAGCACCCCGACGGCTGCCGTGAGGACCGAGTCGCGATCGATTGCCATGAGAAGAGCATAGCTCATCTGAGACATCCACGTCTCATGTGAGATGCCGGGGTGCGGTTCGAGGGCAGCAAAAAACCGGAGGTGGCGTGGCCACCTCCGGTCGGTCGACCGCCCCCGTGGGGGTTCCGGTCAGCTCTGGTTGTAGAAGCCGCTGTCGTCCAGCGGCCGGTCGATCACCATGACCTCGACCTCCGCCGGTGTGAGCAGGAAGACCCGCCGGGCGATCCGCTCGATCCCGCCCCGGGTGCCGAAGACCAGGCCGGAGGCGAAGTCGACCATCCGCTTGGCCTCGCCGTCGTTCATCTCCGTCACGTCCATCACCACCGGGGTACCGGACCTGATGTGCTCGCCGACCGTCCGGGCGGACTCGAAGCCGGTGGGCTTCACCGAGACGATCCGTGCCGGGTTCGGAAGAACCGGGATCGTGTCGGCGGTGGACCAGTCGTCGTCCTCGTACACCGCGGCGGGGTAGCTACCGGACGGCATCAGCCACCCGTTGTGGTGCTCGTCGCGAAGTGCTCCCATGCCGCGCCTCCCTGTCTGTCCCGTCTGGTCCCGTGTGTCGCGCGGTCATCTGACGCGGCATCCACTCGTCGGAACTGTCCGAGTATCGCACTGATCACCGCTGCGGCGCCCGCCCTGGCGCGCCGTTCGAGTTGTGGCGCATGCCGACGGCATGCGCCACTCCTCATCAAGAGGTGACGCCGCAGGTGGGCGGCCGGTTGCGGCCCCGGCCCGCGGATCACCCGTCTGCCCGCCGGTCAAGGCTGAGTTGACGGCAGGTCACCCCGGTGCGTCCCGGGTCGCGAGCGGCCGGCCGGAGCCGGGTTCACTCGCCGGTGCGGCCGTCCACGGCCTCGCGCAACAGGTCGGCGTGCCCGTTGTGCCGCGCGTACTCCTCGATCATGTGGACCATGATCCAGCGCAGGGTCACGCCCTCGCCGGCCCGCAGGGTCTTGCCGACCGTCTCCAGCGGGAGGTCGGCGACCGCGGTACGGGCCCGCTCGACCTCCCGGTGCCAGGCGGCGAGGTCGGTGGCCGCGTCCGCGTCGTCCACACCGTTGAAGTCGTAGTCGCGGTCCTCGTCGGTGTAGTAGAGCGGGGTCGGGTCGCCGCCGTGCAGCACCACCTGGAACCAGTAGTTCTCCACCTCCGCGAGGTGCCGCACCAGGCCCAGCAGGCTCAGCGTGGACGGCGTCACCGGGCGCCGCTTGAGCTGCTCGTCCGTCAGGTCCGCGCACTTGAGCGCCAGGGTGGCCCGGTGGAAGTCGAGCCAGCTGGCGAGCATGGTGCTCTCGTCGGCGGCGAAGGGCGGCTCGACGCGCTCGGGAGTCTCGTTCATGGGAGCCATCCTGGCGCAGGACCGGGCCCGTCGGCGAGTCAATTGCCCACCGGTACGCTCCAGGTGTCACCGGGCCCGGTCGGTCCGGTCCGGGCAACGCCGACGAAGGAGCACCGCATGACTCGCCCCGTCACCGTGGTCACCGGAGGGAGCCGGGGGATCGGCGCGGCCGTCTGCCGCCGCCTCGCCGCCGAGGGGCACGACCTGGCGATCGGTTACCGCAGCGACGCGCAGGCCGCCGAGCAGGTCGCCGCGGAGGTCCGCGCCACCGGCGCGAAGGCGCTCACCGTCCAGCTGGACACCGCCGTCGAGGCGGACGTGGAGCGGTTCTTCGACCGCGCCGCCGAGGGGCTGGGCACGGTCACCGGGCTGGTCAACAACGCCGCGGTGACCAGCCTGCAAGGTCGGCTCGCCGACCTGCGGGCCGAGGACCTGCGCCGGGTGGTGGACGTCAACCTGGTCGGCTACCTGCTCTGCGCCCGGCGCGCGGCGCGGGACTTCGCGCGCGGCGGCGCGATCGTCAACGTCTCCTCGGCGGCGGCCACCCTGGGCAGCCCCGGCGAGTACGTGCACTACGCGGCCACCAAGGCCGCCACGGACACCCTGACCATCGGTCTGGCCAAGGAGCTCGGCGCGGCCGGGATCCGGGTGAACGCGGTCTCACCCGGGACCATCGAGACCGAGTTCCACGCCGGTGGCGGCGAGCCGGACCGTCCGGCCCGGGTCGCCCCGATGATCCCGATGGGCCGGCCCGGCCAGCCCGAGGAGATCGCGGCGGCGGTCGCCTGGCTGCTCTCGCCGGACGCCTCCTACGCGACCGGCGCGATCCTGCGGGTGGCCGGCGGTCTGTGAGGCACCCCGCGCGCCCGAGGCCCCCGCGCCCTCGCGCGTCGCGCACCCGGGCGCCGCGGGCCGGCGGTCGCCCGGTCAGCCGGTCGCGGCCGCCGGCACCGGCGCCTCCGCCTCCGCCGTGACCCCCACTGCCGTCGTAGCTCCTGCCGCCTCGCGCCGCCGGGTGCGCCACATCGCCGCCAGGCTGAGCAGTGCCATCAGCACGATCGCGGCAGTGGCGGCCAGGAAGGCGGGGGAGCCGGGCGAGCCGGCCGAGGCGCCGGCGACCACGTACGCCGCGGTGCCCGGCAGCACGCCCAGCGCGGTGCCGGCCAGGAACGGCCGCAGCCGCACGCCGGAGAGCGCCGCCCCGAGGTTGATCGCCTGGAACGGCACCCCCGGCACCAGCCGCAGCAGCAGGACGCTGCGAAAACCCTGCTCGGTCAGCCGCCGGTCCAGGGCGGTCAGCGCCCGGCCGCGCAGCAGCGGGCGCAGTGCCCGTCGTCCCAGGCCGCGCCCGAGCCCGAAGGCGAGCGCGGCACCCGCGGTGGTGCCGAGCACCGCCAGCGGCAGGCCGCGCTCGGTGCCGAACAGCACCCCGGCGGCCACGCTGAGCGCGGGCTTGGGCACGAAGGCGAGGGTGCCGAGCGCGAAGAGCACGGCGAACGCCGGTGCCCGCCAGATCCCGGGCACCGCGGTGGCCAGCACCCGCGGATCCCACAGCAGCGCGGCGCCCGCCGCGGCCGCCAGGATCACCAGCAGCAGCACCGGGCGCGCCCACGGGGAGCGGACGGCGCGGTGCAGCGGGGCGGCGAAGGGCATCCGCCGAGCGTAGTGCAGCCGCCTTCCGCGCCGGCACCGGGCCGTTGCGCCCGGCGGCCCGCTCGCCGGCGGCCGGTCCGGCCCGTCCCGCCGCCCGGCTCAGACCCGGGCGTCGGTCGGCACGGGGGCCCGCTCCGCGCCGCGGGTGTCCTGGCGCAGGGCGCCGGCGGTCACGACGAGGGCCGCGGCCAGCGCGGTGACCAGGACGAACGAGACGCTCAACGAGGTGGCCTGGGCCAGCGCGCCGACGATCGCGGGGGCGACCAGCCCCGAGGTGTAGGTGACGGTGGCGACGCCGGCGATCGCCAGGCTGGGGTTGGGGCCGGCGTGGCCGGCCGCCGCGAAGGCCAGCGCGACCACGACCGCGATGCCGATCCCCAGCAGGGCGAAGCCCGGGATCGCCAGCGCGGAGGTGCGGGCGAGCACCACGAGCACCCCGCCCACGGTCGCCACCGCGCCGCCCAGGCGCACCGTGCGCACCGGGCCGAGCCGGCGCACCACCGCGTCGCCGGCCAGCCGGGCGGCGGTCATGGTCAGGGCGAAGGCGGTGTACCCGGCGGCGGCCGTGCCGGCCGCTGCGTGCGTGACGTCGTGCAGGTAGACGCCGGACCAGTCCATGCCGGCGCCCTCGGCGAAGACCGCGCAGAAGCCGACCAGGCCGATCGCCACCGCCGAGCGCGGCGGCAGCGCGAACCGGGGCGGCGCCTCGGCCTGTGGCTGGGGCCGGACGTCCAGCAGCCCGGTGCAGACCAGCTGGCCGATCACCAGCAGCACCCCGGCGGCCAGCGCCAGGTGGACGCGCGCGTCCAGGTGCTGGCGGGCCGCCAGGGCGCCGAAGACCGAGGCGACGAGACCGCCGGCGCTCCACATCCCGTGCAGGCCGGACATGATCGAGCGGCCCAGGCGCTGCTCGACCTCCACGCCCTCGGCGTTCATCGCCACGTCGGTCATCCCCGCGCTCGCCCCGAAGAGCGCCAGCGCCAGGCAGAGCCAGGGCAGTCCGGGGGCGATCGCCGGCAGCGTCAGGGCCAGGCAGTACAGCGCCAGCAGCAGCCGCAGCGCGGCCCGGGCGCCGAGCCGGTGGGTGATCCGGCCGGCCAGCGGCATCGCGATCGAGGCGGCCAGCGCGGGCATCACCAGGGCCACGCCCAGCTGCCCGGGGCTCAGCTGCAGCCGGTGCTGGACGGCCGGGATCCGGGTGGCGAAGCTGCCGGCGACCGCGCCGTGCACGGCGAAGACCAGGGCGACGGCGACCCGGGCCCGGCGCAGCGAGGGTGCGGTGGTGGTGGTCGGCATGGACGGTTCCCTCCCCAGGGGCAGTGGCATGGGGTTAAATTATCAGGAAGGGATCCTGATAGATAGATCTGAGAGGATGCGGTCCCATGACCACCGCGCGCACGGCCACCCCCAGCACCGCCCGTGCGATCAACGACCGGCTCGCCCTGGAGCTGCTGCTGAGCCACGGTCCGCTGACCGCCACCGAGCTGCGCGCGCTCACCGGTCTCTCCCGGCCCACCGTCTCCGACCTGCTGGAGCGCCTCCAGCACGCCGGGCTGGTGCACATCGTGGGACAGCGCGGGGAGCAGCGCCGCGGCCCCAACGCCCGGGTCTACGCGCTGCGCGCCGACCGTGCGCACCTGGCCGGCATCGACGTGCGCACCGGCGGCGTCACGCTCACGGTCGCCGACCTGACCGGCCGCAGCCTGGCGACGGCGGCGCTGCCGGTCGATCCGCTCGACCCGCCCGCCGACCTGGCGGAGCGGGTGCTGCGGGCCCTGCTGGAGACCGCGCGCGAAGCAGGTGCGCGCGACCTGCACACCGTGGCGGTCGGCGCGCCGGGCCTGGTGGACCCGGCCACCGGCGCGCTGAACTCCACCTGGTCGCTGCCGCGCTGGCACGCCGAGCTGGTGGCGGCGGTGCGCGGCGGGCTGACCGGTGAGGTGATCCTGGAGAACGAGGTGAACCTGGCGGGCATCGCCGAGCACCGGATCGGCGCCACCGCGGCCCGCGACACCTTCGTCCTGCTCTGGCTGGGGCACGGCACCGGCGCGGCGGTGATGCTGGACGGGCGGCTGCACCGCGGCTTCTCCGGCGGCACCGGCGAGATCGGCTTCCTGCCGGTGCCCGGCACCGGGGGGCTGCCGCGGGCGAGCGGGTGCGAGGGCGGGTTCCACAGCCTGGCCGGCGGCGCGGCGATCTGCGAGCTGGCGCTGGCGCACGGTCTGCCGGTGCCCGGCGCCAGGCCCGGCACGGAGGCTACGGCCCAGGCCGGTGGGGCGACCGGGCCGAGCGGCGACGCGGACCGGGCCGAGGCCGTCGTGCTGGCGGCGGTGGCGGCCGGCCCGGCGGGCGCGGCGTTCCTGGACGAGCTGGCCCTGCGGGTGGCGCTGGCCGCCGTGGCGGTCTGCGTGATCCTGGACCCGGGCTGCCTGGTGCTGGGCGGCGAGGTCGGCCGGGTCGGCGGCGGCGCGCTGGCCGAGCGGGTGGCCGTGCACCTGGCGGCGCTCTCCCCGCTGCACACCGAGGTCCGGGCCGGCACGGCCGGCGGCGGCGCGGTGCTCAGCGGCGCGGTGCTGACCGCCTCGGACGCGGTCTGCCGCGACCTGTTCGGCGGGTTCTGACCGGTTCACCCGCGCGGGACGGCCCGCGAGCCCGGTGCGCCCGACCGGGCCGCGGCGTCCGGGTGCGGCCGGCCGATGCGGCAGGATGGTGCTGCCAGCGGAACGATCAGCGCGCCGGCGGCGCGCCGGACCAGATCTCAGGGAGTGCCATGGGCCAGCCGGGCCGGTCGGTCAACCACTACCGCATCGGTGAGGCCGCCGCGATGCTCGGCGTCAGCGCCGACACCATGCGCCGCTGGGTCGACGCCGGCCGGCTCGCGGCCGAGCGCGACGAGCACGGACACCGGATCATCCCCGGCGAGCAGTTGGCGGCCTTCGCCCGCGAGCTGGCCAAGCCGGGCACGGCCGAGGCGGAGGGGCGCCCGTCCTCCGCGCGCAACCGCTTCCCCGGGATCGTCACCCACGTGGTGCTCGGCGACGTGGCCGCGCAGGTCGAGATCCAGGCCGGGCCGTTCCGGGTGGTCTCGCTGATCAGCCGGGAGTCCGCCGAGGAGCTCAACCTGGTGCCGGGCGCGCCGGCCACCGCCGTCATTAAGTCGACAAATGTGATGATCGAACGCAGCTGACCGTCGTAGAGTCGCGACATCGCCGAGCCGCGCACCCGGTGGGGCCACCCCTGGCGGGCTTCCCCGGCCGCGCCCCACGCTCCACCGGAGGAGAGCCGTGCCCCCAGCCGTCCTGCCCACCACCCAGGCCGCGGTGGACGCCGTCGCCGCGGTGGCCGAACGCCACGGCCGCTCGGTGACGGCCAGTCACGACATCGGTGAGGACCAGACGTCCGCCGCCCTGTTCGCCGCCCATCCGGCCGCCGCCGCGACCGGCGAGCGGTGGCCGCACGCCGACCTGGCGGCCGTGCCGCACGAGGCGCTGCTGGAGATCGGCGGTACCCCCGCCGTCGCCGTGCGCTTCTTCGTCCACGACGAGGCGCAGGTCACCGTCGAGGGCGTCGCCTTCGAGGACGTCGCGCGCGAGCGGGTGCCGGCCCTGCTGGACGCCCTCTGGTCGGGCCTGGCCCACGTACGGCGGCGGACCTTCCCGCCCGCGCTCACGCTCGAGGTCGCGGTACCCGGCGAGCCGACCCACCGCGCGCACGTCGACCGGCTGACCCCCTGGCTCGCCGAGGTGACCCGATGAACGCCCTCGCCCCCCGCGCCGACCGGCCGGACACGGCCCGCCCCGCTGCGGACCGCCCTGACGACCGTCCCGCCGACCGCCCGGGCCCGCTGGCCGTCGCCCACCGCGGCGACCCGTACCGCTTCCGCGAGAACACGCTGCCCTCGCTGGCCTCCGCGCTGGCCGCCGGCGCCGACCTGGTGGAGATCGACGTCCAGTTGACCCGCGACGGCGTGCCGGTGCTGCTGCACGACCCCACGCTCAAGCGGCTCTGGGAGGTGGACCGCCCGGTCCGGGCCCTGACGGCGGCCCAGCTGGACGCCCAGCGGTTCGCCGACGGCCAGCGCGTGCCGACCCTCACCGAGGCGCTCGAGCTGCTGGCCGGGACCCCGGCGGTGCGGCTGATGATCGACCTGGACGACCCCGCCCCCGCCACGGCCGCCTGGCGGACCGTCACCGAACTGGGCGCCGAGCAGCGGGTCTCCTTCTGCGGGCCGGCCGGCGCCATGCTCGCGGTGCGGGCACTGGACGCGCGGGTCCCGCTCTCGCTGACCTGGGAGCGGCCCGACCTGCCGGTCCGCGCGCTGCTGGACGACCTGCGCCCGCAGTACCTCAACCCGCCGTTCGGCCTGGTGGACCGGGCGCTGGTCGAGCGGGCCGCGGCCGAGGGGCTGCAGGTCAGCACCTGGACCGTGGACCTGCGCCGGACCATGCGGCGGATGCTGGGCGCCGGCGTCGCCTCGATCACCTCCAACCGGGTCGGGCTGCTGCGCGCCGTCCTGGACCGCGCGGCCGAGGCCGATGCCGACGCGGCGGAGCCCGGCCGGCGCGGGCGCCGTTGATGCCCGCGACCGGCCCCAGCGCCGGCCCCGCCACGCCCGGCGGACCGCCGGCGGTCCTCGACGCCCGCGCGCTGAACCGGGCCCTGCTGGCCCGCCAGCACCTGCTCGCACCGGCCGAACTGACCCCCGAGCAGCTGACGGCCCACCTGGTCGGCCTGCAGGCCCAGGCCACCGACCCGCCCTACTACGGCCTGTGGACCAGGCTGGCCGACTTCCGGCCCGAGCAGCTCAGCACCCTGGTGGAGCAGCGGACCGTGGTCCGGATCGGCCTGCAGCGCGGCACCATCCACCTGGTCACCGCCGAGGACTGCCTGACCCTGCGTCCGATCCTGCAGCCGGTGCTGGACCAGGGCCTGAAGAGCTCCTACGGCCGACGGCTGACCGGCCTGGACCTGGAGGCGCTCACCGAGCGCGGCCGCCTGCTGGTCGAGCAGGCCCCGCGGACCTTCCAGGAGCTGGGCGGGCTGCTCGGCGCCGACCACCCCGACCACGACCCGGCCGCGCTGGCCCAGCTGCTGCGCGCCCGGCTCGCCCTGGTCCAGGTTCCGCCGCGCGGCCTGTGGCAGAGCGGCGGTCCGGCCGCGCACACCACCGCCGAGCAGTGGCTGGGCCGCCCGCTGGACACGCCGGCGACGGGGGAGCAGGAGCAGCTCCGCCGTGACGACCTGGTGCTGCGCTACCTGGCGGCCTTCGGCCCGGCCACCGTCGCGGACGCGCAGAAGTGGTCGCGGCTGACCCGGCTCGCCGCCTCGGTGGCCCGGCTGCGCCCGCAGCTGGTGGAGTTCCGCGACGAGCAGGGCCGCACCCTCTACGACCTGCCGCGGGCGCCGCGCCCCGATCCCGGCCTGCCGGTGCCCGCCCGGCTGGTCGCGCCGTTCGACAACCTGCTGCTCTCGCACGCCGACCGCAGCCGGATCCTGCCCTCGGAGCACCGCACCCGGGTGATGACCGCCAACGGGCTCGTGCCGGGCACGCTGCTGGTGGACGGTCTGGTGGCCGGCACCTGGCAGGTCCTGCGGCAGGGCGCGACGGCCAGCGCCGTGCTGCGGACCTTCGCCGACCCCGACCGCACCACCCGGGCCGAACTGGCCGACCAGGCGGACCGGTTGCTGGCGTTCGCCGCCCCCGACGCGCAGCAGCAGGAGGTGCGGTTCGTCGCGGGCTGAGAGCGGGCTGAGGGCGGGCGGCGCCCTCGGCGGTCGGCTTCGGGGACGAGCGGGGCGGACGAGTTGTGCCGCACCCAGAGCGTGCCTAACGTTCGTATCGTCCGAATGGCAGGGCGGCGGGGTGGGGTGCCGGCGGGGGCTCAGCGCTGCACGGTGACCGTGAACGGCGCCGCGTCGTCGTCCGGGGTCGGGTCGCCCTCGCTGCTGACCGCCACCCGACCGCCGGTCAGCGTGCCGGTGGCGTCGCGGTCCAGCCGCACCGGGATCCGGGCGGTGGCGGACCGCTCGGGCGCCAGGCCGGCCCGGAAGGGGCAGCGCACCGTCGACCCGTCCCCGGACACCGCGCAGGACGCGGGGAAGAACCGCCCCTCGGCGGTGACCTGCCGGGGCAGCGTGATGGTCACGGTGAAGGCGCCCGCCTTCGCCGTCCCGGTGTTGACCACGATGGCGTGCACCGAGGTCAGCCCGCCGGCCGGCGCCGCGTCGGGGTCCAGCCGCTCCACCGCCAGGTCCGCGCCCGGAGCCCGGTGGGCGGCGACCGAGGTGGGGGCCACCCCCACCAGCGAGCCGACCGCGCAGCACGTCGCCACCATCGTCATCAACCGCTTGAGCACTGCCCACTCCCTGTCTGCCGCACTGGGACCGCCCGGCGCACCGGGTCCGCCCGGACACGGCCACGCTAGGAGTCCGCGCCGGCGGGCGGTCCCGCGACGCCCCGCGGTCCCCGCGGCGGCCCCCGAAAGGAGTAACGGTGCACCGGGCGGCGCAGCTGCGGACATTTCGTCACATGGTGTGCTGAGATGGATTGATCAGGACAGATCGGTCCAGCCGGCCCGGACGGAGGTGGCATGGCGGCGGAGCCCCCGGCGGGCGGTGCGCCCCGGTCCGACGGGCCGGGCCCGCGGCCCGGCCCGCACCGCTCGCTGCCGCCGGCCGTGCGCGGCGCCGCGGCCTGGTCGGTGGCGGTCATCCTCTTCATCACGGTCGCCTCGCTGGTCGTCTTCGCCGTCGTGTCGCTGCGCACCGCCACCATCCCGCTGATCATCGCGCTGCTCGGCACCGCGCTGCTGCAACCCGTGATGCCCTGGCTGCTCCGGCGGGGCCTGGGACGCGGCGCGGCGGCCGGGGTCACCTGCGTGGTGCTGGTGGCGGGTGTCTGCGGGGTGCTCGCGCTGCTCACCAACTCGCTGGTGCACAGCGCCCCGCAGATCGCCGACGCGCTGGAGCAGGCCGGCCGGCAGCTGGCCGACTGGCTGGGCCCGGCCGGCGAGAAGCTGCAGCACGCGCTCTCCGAGGAGGCCGGTGCGGGCGGTCCGGCCGTCGGCTCGCTGCTGGGCTCGCTGGCCAGCGGCGTGCTCTCCGGCCTGGGCATCGTCACCCAGCTGGTCACCGGCGGCGTGCTGACCCTCGCCCTGGTCTTCTTCTTCCTGCGCGACGGCCACCGCAGCGGCGACCTGGTGCGCTCGGTGCTGCCCGACGAGCGCGCCGAGGTGGTGATCGCGTGCGGGCGGCGGGCGTTCGCGGCGATGGCCGGCTTCATGCGCGGTACCACCCTGATCGCGCTGATCGACGCCACCTTCATCACCGTCGGCCTGTTGATCCTCGGCGTGCCGGGCGCCGCCGGCCTGGGCGCGCTGGTCTTCCTGGGCGCGTTCGTCCCGTACATCGGGGCGTTCCTGTCCGGCACGGTCGCCGTGCTGGTGGCGCTGGCGGACGGTGGCCTCGGCAAGGCGCTCTGGACGCTGGGGGTGGTGCTCGCCGTGCAGGCGATCGAGGGCTACGTGCTGCAGCCGGTGATCCAGAGCCGGACGGTCGAACTCCACCCCGCGACCGTCCTGTTCGTGGTGGTCGCGGGCGCCGGGGTGGCGGGCGTGCTCGGCGCCCTGCTGGCCGTGCCGCTCTGCGCCGCGGCCGTGGGCGTGGTCTCGGTGCTCAGCGGGCGTGACCTGCGGCCCTCGAAGTCCTGACGGGCCCTCCGGTCCCGGTCTGCGGCGCCGCGAGACCGGTGCGGGACGTCTGGCTCAGCGCAGGCGGGCGGTGATGCCGGTCAGGACGAGGTCGACCCCGGCGAGGAACTGCTCGCGGTCGTCGTGCTCGCGCAGCTGGTCCGCGACGGCGCGGGTGAACGGGTAGTCGTCGGGGTCGAGGTCGCCCCAGGCCCGCGCCACCGTGCCGAGGATCTCGGCACGGTCCACCTCGGGGCCCAGCGCGCGGGCGCTCGCGGCGTTCGCCGCGTTCTGGCCGGCCGCGCCGAGGACGTAGTGCACCAGCACCGAGGTCGCCGTGAACCAGTCGCGCTCGGGCACGCCCAGCGCGCCGACCTGGCGGCCGAAGCTCTCGAAGATCCGCGGTGCCACCGGGCCCGAGGGGCTGCGGGAGAGCTGGCCGGAGAGCTGGGTGGCGAGCCACGGGTGCGCGTCGATCGCCTCGAACAGGCCGAGCGCGACGGCGCGGATCCCCTCCTGCGGCGAGCCGGCATGGCCGGTTGGTGCGGTTGGTGCGGTTGGTGCGGCGGGCTCGAGGGCCAGGGCGGCGGCGACGACGGCGTCGGTCGCGGCGCCGAGCAGCTCGCCCTTGTTCGCCACGTGCCAGTAGATCGCCCCGGGCCCGGTGGCGAGGCGCTCGGTCAGCGCCCGGAACGTCAGCCCGCCCTCGCCGGCCGTGTCGAGCAGCTCGACGGCCGCCTCGACGATGCGTTCGCGGGAGAGCGGTTGCTCCCGTCGCTCGGGACGACGCGTGCTGGTGGCCATGCGGACATCCTGGCACACCTCTGGAACCGCGTTCCAGCTTGACATCTCTGGAACGCCGCTCCAGGCTGGCACTGGAACGGCATTCCAGAGAGTCTGGGGAGTCCGGAGATGCCGTGCGATTTCGGAGATTTCGGAGATGACCCGTCGGGAGACCCCCCGATGGGCGGGCGAGCTGCGAGGAAGCACCATGACCACTGACGTCACGATCATCGGCGCCGGGCTCGGCGGACTGACCCTGGCCCGCGTCCTGCACGTCCACGGCATCCCGGCGACCGTCTACGAGGCGGAGGCCTCGCCGACCACCCGCACGCAGGGCGGCATGCTCGACATCCACGACGACACCGGCCAGCCCGCCCTGCGGGCGGCCGGCCTGATCGAGGAGTTCCGCGGCCTGATCCTGGCGGGCCGCGAGGCGACGCGGGTCCTGGACCGGGACGGGACCGTGCTGCTGGACCAGCCCGACGACGGCACGGGCGGACGCCCCGAGGTGCAGCGCGGCGAGCTGCGACGGATGCTGCTCGACTCGCTGCCGGCCGGCACCGTGCGGTGGGGGCACAAGGTCAGCGCTGTGCGCCCTCTCGGCGAGGGCCACCACGAGGTGACCTTCGCCGACGGCGGCACCGTCGTCACCACCCTGCTGGTCGGCGCGGACGGCGCCTGGTCACGCGTCCGGCCGCTGCTCTCCGACGCCGCTCCCGGGTACGTCGGCACGTCGTTCGTCGAGACCCACCTGTTCGACGCCGACACCCGGCACCCGGCCGCCGCGCGAGCGGTCGGCGACGGCGCCCTGTTCGCGCTCGTGCCGGGCAGGGGGATCCAGGCCCACCGGGAGAGCGGCGGGACCCTGCACACCTACGTCACGCTCAACAAGCCGCTGGACTGGTTCGCCGGGATCGACTTCACCGACACCGCCGCGGCCACCGCGCGGATCGCGGCGGAGTTCGACGGCTGGGCGCCGGAGCTCACCGCGCTGATCACCGACGGCGAGAGCGCTCCGGTCCACCGCCCCATCCACGCGCTGCCCCTGGAGCACCGGTGGGACCGCGTGCCGGGCGTGACGCTGCTCGGCGACGCGGCCCACCTGATGCTCCCCTCCGGTGAGGGTGCCAACCTGGCCATGTACGACGGCGCCGCACTCGCCGGGGCGATCGCCGCGCACCCCGGGGACGTCGAGGCCGCGCTGCGCGGCTACGAGCGGGAGCTGTTCCCCCGCAGCGCCGCGGCGGCGCGCGATGCCGTCGAGATCTTCCGGCTCTGCTGCCTCGACGACACCGCGCCCCGGGGCCTGCTGGGCCTCCTGGCCGGAGCCCCGCAGCCCCACTGAGGCCCGCAGCGTCGCCCCGCAGCCCTCCTACCGGCCCGCGGGCGGCGGCGGGAAGTAGGCGCCGAGCCAGCGGTCCAGTTCGGCGAAGACCTGGGCGCGGGCGCTCTCGCCGGACAGCACGAGGTCGTGCATGCCGCCCTCGATGCGGACGGTGGTGACGTGGCGACCCAGTCGCGGCCCCAGCGCGGCGATGTCGTCCGCGCGCAGGACGGCGTCGCGGTGGTGCATCGCGGGGTCCCACTTGCTGGTCACGATGCTGGCGGTGGAGGCCATCAGCAGGACGGGGACGTCGACGTGCAGGCCGCGCCGCACCTCGCGGTGGCCGCGGTTGATGGCGGCCAGCCAGCCCGCGTACATCGGGAAGCCCTCGGCGGGCTTGAGGGTGACGTCGAAGTCCCACTCGCCGCGGTGGTCGCGGTGCAGGCTGTGCACGTAGTGCGGGTTGAGCGGCGCCGGCAGCTTGCGCATGGCCGCGAGGCGGCCGAGGGCGCCGACCGCCGGCGCGCCCAGGGTGCGCACGGCGGGGCTGGTGGGCATCGACAGGAACGGGCTGTTCAGGAAGAGCGCGTCCACCAGCCCGCGCCCGGCCCGCCGCGAGGCCCAGAGCGCGGCCACCAGGCCGCCGGTGGAGTGACCGTTGATCAGCAGCTGGGTGTGGCCGTCCTGCGCGCGGATGATCCGGACGGCCTCGTCCAGCTCCTCGTCGTAGGTGGCCAGGTCGCTGATGAAGTTCGGCGACTGGTGGGGCCGCAGCGAGCGCCCGTACTTGCGCAGGTCCAGCGCGTAGAAGGAGAAGCCGGCCGCGACGAAGAAGTCGGCGAGGTTGGTCTGGAAGAAGTAGTCGGTGTAGCCGTGCAGGTAGAGCACGGCCCGCTGGGATCCCGGGACCAGCCGCCGCACCAGGGTCGCACTGACCGAGCCCTCCGCGTCGGCGGTCAGCGGCAACTCGGTCGCCTCGTACGGGGCACCCAGGATGTCTTCTGTGAACTCCACGTCTGCGGACCCACCCAATCTCTGTTCCGGCCTGCCACCGCAGGACCACCGACTCGGGATCACCGACCCTACCGGCCGGTAGGGGTCTGTCGCACTGGCTCCGGTCCCGGGCCCTATGCTGCCGTCATGTCGAGAAATTCCGCAGCAGGGCGGCGCCGGACGATGACTCCGTGTCCGGTCCTGAACCCCGTCCCGGGCCGGCGCGGGCCCGCCGCCCCGGCGGTGTGCGGCCGGTGAGCGCGCGCAGGGGCGATCCGGAGCCGGTCGACGAGCCGCGTCCGGTGCTGCGCGAGACCGCCTTCGGCACCGCCAAGCTGATGCCCGACCTGGACTGCGAGGGCGGCTGGCTGCTGACCCTGGACGGCACCCCGCAGTCCTACGTGGACCTGCGCGACCCCACCCACCTCGAGTTCGAGTACACCCGGCGGCTGGGGCACCTGACCGACGCGCTCGCCCCCACCGGGCGGCCGCTGGACGCGCTGCACCTGGGCGGCGGCGCCCTCACCCTGCCGCGCTACCTGGCGGCCACCCGCCCGGGCTCGCGCCAGCGGGTCGCCGAGGCGGACGGGCCGCTGGTGGACCTGGTCGCCGAGGTGCTGCCGTGGACCGGACAGGGCATCGAGGTGACCGTCGGCGACGCCCGCGAGGTGCTGCGCGACACGCCCGCCGGTTCGACGGACCTGGTGGTCGCCGACGTCTTCCGCGGCTCGCTCACCCCCGCCCACCTCACCTCCACCGAGTTCGTCGCGCTGGCCGCAGCCGCCCTGCGCCCCGGCGGCTGCTACGCGGCGAACCTGGCCGACAGCGCGCCGCTGGACTTCGCCCGCGCCCAGGCCGCCACCGTGCGCTCGGTCTTCGCGCACTGCTGCCTGGTCGCCGAGCCCTCGGTGCTGCGCGGGCGGCGGTTCGGCAACCTGCTGCTGATCGGCTCCGGGGAGCCGCTGCCCGTGCAGCCGCTGGCCCGGCGCCTGGCCGCGGACCCGTTCCCGGCCCGGCTGGTGGCGGACGAGGAGCTGCGCCGACTGGTGCGCGGGGCGCACCCGGTGACCGACGAGCACGCCCGGCCGTCACCGACCCCGCCGCAGGGCGCGTTCAGCATCGGCTGAGGTACGGCCGGGTGCGGCTGCGATGCCATGGGCTGACCGGATGTCAGAATGTCCGAGAAGCAGCTGATCAGAGGAGTCGAGCGCGTGCCCACCGCCGCAGCACCCAGTGAGCCGTCCGAGCCGTCCGGGGGGCCGCAGCCGTCCGGGGGGCCGCAGGCCGTCGACCTGACGGAGATCCCCGAGACGGCGCTCTGGACGCTCTACCAGCGGGCCGTCGAGGCTCGTCGGCCGGATGCGCTGCTGCGTGATCCCCAGGCGGTCGAGCTGGTGGAGCGGATCGACTACCCCTTCGCCGAACGGTTCGGGACCAGCGCCGTGCAGGCCCAGGTGCAGGCGTTGCGGGTGGGTTGCTTCGACCACGAGGTGGCGGACTTCCTGGTCCGGGAGCCGCGTGGCACGGTGGTCTGCCTGGGGGATGGGCTGGAGACCCAGTTCTGGCGGGTGGACAACGGCCGCGCCCAGTGGCTCAGCGTGGACCTGCCGGAGGCGATCGCGCTGCGCGAGCGCCTACTGCCGCCCGGCCCCCGCCAGCGCTACCTGGCCGCCGACGTCACCGACCTCGCCTGGACCGAGGAAGTGGACCGCAGCCATGGGGTGTTGCTCGTTGCGGAGGGGCTGTTGATGTATCTACAGCCGGCGCAGGTGCGGGCCTTGATCGCGGGCTGCGCCGAGCGGTTCCCGGGCGGCTCGCTGATCCTGGATTCGGTGCCGCACTGGTTCAGCCGGCTCACCGTCGAGGGCAAGATGCGTACTCGCGGCTATCAGGCGCCGGCGATGCCGTGGGGCATGGACGCGGGCGAGCGGGCCAAGCTGCGCACCGCGAGCCCGGCGGTGGCCGCGGTGCGGGACGTGCGGCCGAGCGGCGGCCGCGGGCTCGTCGGTGCGCTGCTACCGCTGGCCCTGACCCTCCCGCCACTGTCGACCCGCCGCCCTTCGGTCACCGTCCTGGAGTTCGCCGAGCAGCCGTAGTCGTTGGACCGGCGGCCCCCGTACCCGGAACCGCCCCGCGCGCGCCGCCTGGCCGGCCCACCCCGGCTCATGAGGGCCCTGGGCTCTGAAGAATCCGCTGCGCTTCAGTGAGCGCCTCGGCGGCGCTGTTGGTACTCAGCTGCGGCTCGGCGTCGGCCGGGATGCAGGGATATGGGTTGTACGGCCACACGTCATAACCGCCGTCGGGGCAGACCACGATGAGCACGGAAAGTACCGTACCCGTTCCCATCCACCACTCGGGCCCATCGCTGAAACAAAGGTTCCCCATGGCGGTGAACGGGTAGTACTGCCCGAACCAGCCGGGGCGTGCCAACTGGGCCAGTGCGGTCATGCCAAGCTCATAGGGCCGTTGATTTTCATCGTCCGTATGCTTTGCAACGCTGAAGATGGCAGTCCAGGACTTTTCTAATGGATCACTCACGTGTCCCCCAGTTCCCGTTTGCTGACTTGCCGTCAGATCCGCCCCTGCAAACGGATCTTGTTGGCGTCCATGTGTGTGACAACAGTATGGTGCCATACCTCGTCCGAGAGGGTCATCCGTGCGGCTTGCTTCTATCCGGATCGACAACACGGAGGAAGTTCCTCAACCAGCGGGCAGGGTGCGCCTGGTGATCAATCGAGCTTGAGAGACGCCCTGCCGTGGGCGCCTGCCATTCGGCTCGTCGGCACCTGGCTGCTTCCTGGCAGGGCGGGGTGCCGTTGAAGAATGTCGTCGCTGCAAGGGTGACCGGATTTCCGCAGATGTACCTGAGTTCGGTGGAGGTGTATCCAGTCCCCATGTCAAGGCCAGTCAAGATTTCATTCACACGGCTGATGCCTTGTATGTTGAACGAGATATCCCCTCCGCCCGAGACTGTCAGATCGATCATATTGTCCGGGCCGGGCGACACCATTCATTCAGTGCAGCCTGGTTTTCCCCGACCGTCGCCATTCCGAGTGCAAGGGGAACCGGGCCGGCAGGATCCCGAGGCCCCTTGGCGACGGGCTTGTAGTCCCCAGGGCGATGTCGTTGAGGGGATCTGTCCAGTTTGATCACGTGATGCCCAGGGTGCCGAGCGGGCGGTCAGGGGCACGCGCGCGTTCGGCGCTGATACGGTCCGTCAGATCCCTTTGTCAACCGACCGTCAGACCCGAAGGACTCCCCACTGTGCGCATGCCCTGCCTGATTGCCGGCACGCTGCTGATATCCCTTGCTGCCACCGCTTGCGGCAGCAGCCCCAGCGGCAAGACGGCCGCCCCGGCCGCGTCCAGTGCCATGCCGAGCAGCGCCACACCGAGCAGCGCGCCACCGTCCAGTCCCGCACCGAGCAGCGCACAGCCCAGCGCGGACCAGGACAACGCCGCGCTCTCTGCTGACGAGCTACTGAAGCAGGCCAAGCGGGCGCTGGCCGGCGTCGACACGGTCAAGGTCGACTTCACCAGGACCACTGGTGCGGACCTGGCTACCGGCCACGTCGAAATCGCGAACCTGGCGGCAAGCTGCGCGGGGCGAATTTCCGTCAACGACGTCCCGATGATGACCTTCGGCCGAAAGTCGAGCCGGGCCTGGCTTCGCATCGAAGAGGCGGGCTGGAGCTGGGCCGGGCGGACCCCGTCCCCGCAGGACGGCCAACTCAAGGGCAAGTACGTGGCCGGCACACTCAACAGAACGCAGCTCGTGCAGGTCCCGGCTCTCTGTGACGCGGACGTCGAGCTCTACCAGGAGATCTCCAAATCGGGCCAGGCGAAGAGCAGCGCACCGGCAACGCTGAACGGCGAGCCGGCCATCGCCCTGACCGTGGACACGGGTGATGGGTCGACGGCAACCCTGGTGGTCCCCGCCCATGGCACACCGTTTCCGCTCCAGGCGAAGTGCCCTGGCAGCACCGCATCCTTCAGCGCTTACAACTCACCGCTGGACAATCAGGAACCGCCCGCGGCAGAGGTAATCGACCTCGATACCGTGGACGTCCAGCTGCCGCAGGTTCTCAGGATGTGAGATGCGGCTCGTGACCTGATGTCCGTTTCGTCGGTGTTCCGGCTCGGCCTTGGCCAGGATTCCGCGCCCGGTCAGGCGCTTGGTCTTCGCGTGGTTCTCGAGCGGCTGCCGGCTGCCGGCTGCCGACTGGCCGGCCGGAACCGGGCCGGACCCGAGCTCCGG
>NZ_BAAALF010000029.1:56752-57960 GCF_039528135.1 Kitasatospora nipponensis
CCCCCCCCGCCCGCGCTACGCGGTGGTCTTCGGCAGGGTCCACCGCTGGTCGGTGCCGCCGCCGCAGTCCCAGATGACGCTCTGGGTGCCGGGGCCGCCCCAGTTCGCGTCGGAGAGGCAGCGGCCCGACCGCGGGTTGAGCAGCGTGCCGTCGGCCTGGGGGACCCAGTTCTGGGCGCCGGTGCCGTTGCACGGGTAGAGGTCGACGCCGGTGCCGTTGCCGGTGCCGCCGCCGGCCACGTCCAGGCACTTGCCCAGCGCTTGCACGGTGTTGCCGTAGCCGAAGGTCCAGCTCTGCGCCACGGTGCCGTTGCAGCCGTAGACCTGCACCGGCGTGCCGTCGATGAACGCCCCGCCCCTCACGTCCAGGCACAGGCCCTGGTTCGCGACGGTGGCCGGGCCGACCGCGGTGGCCGGCGTGGCCGGGGCACCCGAGAAGGCGACCTGCATCCGCGGCAGCAGGTCCACCAGGTCCTGGTCCCAGCAGGAGTAGTCGTGACCGCCGTCGCACGAGCCCCAGCCGGCCCCGCCGCCGTAGTCCACGAAGTGCGGGTGCTGACCGGCGCTCACCAGGGCGGCGGCGAAGTGCTGCGAGGCGCTCTCCAGCCAGAACTCGTCGTTGCCCACGTTGCCGGAGGCGTTGCCGACGTAGACGGAGACGTTCATCCCGGCGAAGGCGGAGGCGTGCTCGGTGGGGTCGGCCGCGTTCCACAGCGAGTCGTTGTACGGGGGAGTCACCAGCGAGAACGGGTACGGCGTCCCGTACATCGCATCGGTGTTGGAGACGCTGGGCTCGTAGGGGTCGCTGACCGGGTGGCAGTAGCTCCACTGCCGGACGCCGGGGGCCAGCAGGTCGATCAGCGCGGCGGGGACCTGGGTCTTCTGGTTGGTCATGGAGGCGACCATGACCTCGCGGAAGATCATCTCGTTCCGGGAGACGTCGTCCTCGCCGGACAGGGTGGCGACCTGGCTGAACAGGTCCGGGTGCAACTGGGCCAGGTGCAGGGCGCCGAAGCCGCCCATGGAGATCCCGGCGATGCCCCGGTGCGCCCGGTCCGCCTCGGTGCGCAGGTTGGCGTCGACGAACGGGATCACCTGGTTCGTCTCGAAGTTCTCCCAGTTCTGCGCACCGGCCTCGGTGTTCTGCTGGAGCCAGTTGGTGTACCAGCTGCGAGGGCCGCCGTCGGGCATGACGATGATCATCCCCG
>NZ_BAAALF010000030.1:0-49118 GCF_039528135.1 Kitasatospora nipponensis
CCGCGCTCGGGGCCGGCGAGCTGGTCACCGCGTCCACCGGCCCGGCCAGCGCGGCGGTGGTCACCGTGGACTCCTCGGCGGTGGACCTGACGCCCACGCCGCTCAAGGAGTACGCCGTCAGCCACTTCGGCACCGACGACAAGCAGGTGCTGATGCTCGGCACCTACCTGGTGCTGGCCGCCTTCGCCGCGCTGGCCGGGCTGCTCGCGGTGCGCCGCCCGCCGGTCGGCGCGGCGCTCTTCGGACTCTTCGGCGGCCTGGGGATCTGGGCGGCGCTGACCCGGCCGACGGCGACCTGGCCGGACGTGCTGCCGCCGGTCGTCGCCGCGCTGGTGGTCGCGGTCGCGGTCGTGGCGCTGGCCAGGCGCTACCGGGCCGCCCTCGCGCCGGCGCGGGTGGAGCCCGACTCTACTCAAGCGCTTGAGCCCACTGAGCCCGAGCCAACTCAAGCGCTTGAGCCCACCGGGCCCGAGCGTACTCAAGCGCTTGAGTCCGCGGCGCCCGAGCCCACCGCCCCGGGGTTCACCCCCGCGCGGCGTTCGGTCCTGATCGCCACCGGCGGCACCGTCGCGTTCGCCGCTCTGGCCGGCTTCGGCGGGCGGGCGAGCTCCGCGCGCCGCTACGACGTCACCGCGGCCCGCCGGGCCGTCCGCCTGCCGCCGCCGGCCAGACCGGCCGCCGCGATCCCGGCCTCGGCCCACCCGCCGGTCCCCGGGCTCTCCTCGTTCGTCACCCCGAGCACCGGCCTCTACCGCGTCGACACCGCCCTGACCCTGCCGCAGATCCACCCGGACAGCTGGTCGCTGCGGATCCACGGCCTGGTCGACCACCCCGTGCTGATCACCTTCGACGACCTGCTGCGCCTGCCGCTGCAGGAACTGGACCACACCCTCTCCTGCGTCTCCAACGAGGTCGGCGGCCCGTACGTGGGGACCGTCCGCTGGCTCGGCGCCTCGCTGCCGGACCTGCTGCGGCGGGCCGGAGTGCGAGCCGGCGCCGACCAACTGGTCGGCCGCTCCCAGGACGGCATGACCATCGGCACCCCGCTGGCGTCGGTGCTGGACGGGCGGACGGCGCTGCTGGCCGTCGCCATGAACGGGGAGCCGCTGCCGGTCGCGCACGGGTTCCCGTGCCGGTCGGTGGTGCCCGGCTGCTACGGCTACACCTCGGCCACCAAGTGGCTGGTCGACCTGGAGGTCACCACCTTCGCCCGCTACGACCCGTACTGGGTGCGGCGCGGCTGGGACCGCACCGGGACGGTCCGCACCGCCTCGCGGATCGAGGTTCCGGCCGGCTTCGCGCGCGTCCCTGCCGGGGACGTCACGGTCGCCGGCACGGCCTGGGCCACCCACCGCGGGATAACGGCGGTGGAGGTGCGGGTGGACGGCGGGCCGTGGGCCGAGGCCCGGCTGGCGGCCGACGCGGGCACCGACCTGTGGCGGCAGTGGAGTTACGACTGGACGGGAGCCAAGCCCGGCACCCGCCGGATCGAGGTCCGCGCCACCGACGCCGGCGGCGCGGTCCAGACCGAGGACCGCGCGACCCCCTTCCCCTCCGGATCGACGGGCTGGCACAGCACCGTCGTGATCGTCACCTGAAGCCTTTCTGACTTCTCCTCACGTTCCGGTCCGGCTACCGCCTTGCCCGGAACCGCTCTCCATCACCCTTCTCAAGGAGCACCTCCCATGTCCGCGATCACCACCCGCAAGTCCCTCGCCGCCGCACTGGCCATCGGCGCCCTGGCGCTGAGCCTCACGGCCTGCGGCAGCAGCGGCAGCACCAAGGCGAGCGGCGACACGGCATCGTCAGCTGCGGCAGCCGCGCCGATGGACCCGAACAGCGGCGCGCCGATGGCCGCGAGCGGTCCCGCGACGGCCGATCAGCCCTTCGGAAGCGCCTGTTCCGCCGTCCCCGCCACCGGCGCGGGCAGCTTCGCCGGCATGGGCCAGGACCCGGTTGCCACCGCCGCGTCCAACAACCCCCTGCTGTCCACCCTGGTCACCGCGGTGAAGGCGGCCGGCCTGGTCGACACCCTCAACTCGGCCAAGGACATCACCGTCTTCGCGCCGACCAACGACGCCTTCGCCAAGCTCCCCAAGGACACCCTGGACAAGGTGCTGGCCGACAAGGCCATGCTCACCAAGATCCTCACCTACCACGTCGCCCCGAGCCGCCTGTCGCCCGACGCCCTGGCCGGCAGCCACAAGACCCTGGAAGGCGACCCCGTCACCGTCACCGGATCCGGCCAGGACTTCACCGTCAACGGCAACGCCAAGGTGCTCTGCGGCAACGTGCACACCGCCAACGCCACCGTCTACATCGTCGACACCGTCCTGATGCCGCCCACCTCCTGACCCACATCTGGTCGCCGGCGGACCTGTGATGTCAGCCGTGACAGGGCCGGGGAGTGCAGCTCTCCGGCCTTCAGTCGGCGCCGAGTTGGGCCAGGGCCGCGTGTGCGAGCGGGGCGTGGATGGGGCTGAAGTGCTCGTTGATGGCCAGGGCCTGGTCGAGTTCGGTCCGTGCCGCGTCGCGGTGGCCGAGGGACTTCTCGATCATGCCCTGGTGGTAGTGGAAGAGGGCGTTGCGCATGCCCAGAGCGGTGGCCTGACGGGACTGCTCCAGTGCCTCGGTGTCGCGACCGCTCGCGTGCAGGGCCCAGGCGTAGGCGTCGTGCATCTCCAGGAAGGGGCGGGTCCGCAGGCCCTGTTCGGCCAGGGCCAGGGCCTTGGCCGGATCGCCGTGGTCGGCTTCGAAGAGGGTGCCGTCGGAGTCGAGGGCGACTCCGTTGTCGGTGAAGAGCTTCTCCTCGCCGCGGAAGACCTGGTACTGCTGCTCGGCGTCCTTGGTGCGTCCCAACGACTGGAGCAGCTCGCCCAGTTCGAGGACGTAGGAGGGCTGGGGGACCTTGGCGACCGCGCTCGTGTAGTCGGCGAGAGCGGCGTCCGTGTTACCGAGTGCGGCCTCGGCCTTGGCGCGGCCCTCCAGCAGTTCGGCGGAGCCGGGGGTCTCGCGCAGCCCGGCGTCCGCGTGGGTGAGGGCGGTCTTCGCGTCGCCGTTGTCGAAGGCGAGCTGACTGAGGTGGTAGCGCGCGAACGCGCGGTCGGCGGGGGTGCCGGCGTCGTTCAGGGCCCGCTGCATGTCCTCGGCGGCGGCGGCGGTGTCGCCGCGCAGCTCCCAGGTGTAGGAGGCGCGGGCCAGCGACGGTGTGCCGGGCTGCAGGTCCACCATCCGCTGGACGGCGTCGAACGATTCGGGATAGCGGCCGAGTTGGGTGTAGGCGTCAGCGAGGATGCCCTGCAAGGTGGCGTTGTCGGGGTTGACGGCGACGGCCTTCTCGGACCAGTCCAGGGCGGTGGCGAAGTTGTGCCGGGCGGCCTCCAGCGCCGCCATCCCGGCCATCGCGGTGAAGTTCTCCGTCGCGTCGGTCTTCAGGGACTGGGTGAGGACGGCCTCGGCCTTGGGGTAGTAGGTCGGGTCGACGGTGGCCTTGGCCTGCTGGACGTAGTCCAGCCCCAGCCTCCCCAGCGCGGGCGCGTCCGTGGGGTCCTCGCGCAGGTGCTGCTGGAGGCCGGTGATGTCCGCTGCCAGCGCGTCGGCGGAACCTCCCGCCTCGCGCAGTCCCGCCGGTGCACCAGCCGGCGCAGCGTTCGGGCCCGCTCCTCCCGGGCTGCCGGGTGGGGCCAGTCCCAGGGCGCCGGCCAGGAACAGGCCGACGCCGAGGGCGCCGGCCGTGGAGGCGAGCAGCAGCTGGCGCCCGCGCGGGGCGCGCAGGGTGGCGCGTGGTGTCACGAGGTGCTCCGAGCAGGATCAGAGGCGGTTCAGGAGGTGCCCGTCGTCGGGGCGTCATGGCGCGCGGGCGACGTCTTCGGTGCTGGTTGTTTCGCCGCGGTGGCGGGCTTCGCGAAGACGACCAGGTTGGAGAGGTACTCGTGCTGGTCATGGTCGTAGGTGCCGCCGCAGGTGATCAACCGCAGACCGGGTGTGTCGCCGGAGCCGCTGCCGTAGACGACGTCGTCGGGGAAGTCGTCCTTGGCGTAGCCGCGCAGCGCCTGGACGGTGAAGGTGGCGGTGGTGCCGTCGGTCTCGTCGACGTCGATGCGGTCGCCGGGGCGTAGGACGGACAGGCCGGCGAAGACCGCCGGTCCGGTGCGGGAGTCGACGTGGCCGGCGAGTATCGCGGTGCCGGGGCTGCCAGGGGCCGGCCCCTGGGCCCACCAGCCGGCTCGGTCCGGATCCACCGGTGCGGTCAGGTGGCCGTCGTCGGCGACCACGAGGTCCTCCAACGAGCTGTCCACCCCGATGCGCGGTATCCGAAGCCGCACCGGCGGAGCATGACGCGCCCCCGGCGCGGCGTCCGAGTGCGCCCCCGCGGCGGCGGGGTCGGGGTCGCCATCGCTGCGCGGTGCGACGGGCAGAGCGCCGACGTTCGCCGTCGGTGCCGCAGGGACCACCCGGTGGTGGAGAAGTCCCATCGTGCCGGTGCCGCCCAGGGCCAGACCCAGCGTCAGCATGACCGTGGCCCCGAGCCGGACCCGGCGCTCGCGCCGGGCCCGCCCGCCCCTTCGAGTCCGGGGCGGGCGGGCCCGGTCCATGGCAGGGGCCACTACTGCGCGGCGCGACGGCGGCGCAGCACGAGGACCCCGGCGCCGGTCAGCAGCACGCCGCCGCACAGCGCGGCCGCGCCGGCGACCGGCGTGCCGGCGCCCCTGGCCAGACCGCCGAGTCCGGCCTCGACGCCGCCGCCGGGGTGCGCGGCGTCGGCCTGGTTGACGGCCAGGGTGCTGGGCAGCGCCACGTAGGGGAAGGACCCGCTCGGCTGGCGGTAGGGGGCGTTGACCCCGTCACCGGCGGCCAGCGCCGGCACGATGGTGCCGGTCTGGGCAGCGCCTTCCAGGGCCTGCAGCTCGATGTCGACCACGTCGTCGTTCAGTCGGCGGCCGTTGGGGTAGCCCTGGAGGTCGCCGCCGAGTACACCGAGCCGGTTGGGCTGCGCGGTGACCGGTACCGCCATGTTGAGGCGCAGTTCCTCGGAGGGCGTGAAGGCGGCCTTGCTCACGTCGGCGTTCAGCAGCTGGGAGTTGAGGTCGGCCTGGATCGGACCCCCGGAGTTCTTCGAGATCCCGGTGAGGAAGATCTCCACCAGGTCGTTGCGCGGGGTGGCCGGGGCGGGGATGCCGTAGATGCTCTGGACGAGCTTGGGGACGATGGGGTCCTTGACCGCGTTGACCACCGGGGTGACGGTGTGGTCCTCCACCGGGGGCAGCGCGTTGAACGCGTCCTTGTACTTGAGCGGCACGACGACCTCGTTGACCAGCGGGTTACCCAGCCGGGACACCTGGTGCCAGCCGGCCTCGCCGCCCTTGTCGTCCTTCTTCCCCTCGCCGCCCTTGTCGGGGCTGTTGGTGCGCGAGTCGGCCACCACCGCGCCCTTGCGGTCCGTGGTGGACCAGACGCCGATCACCGGGTTGCGCGTCGCGTCGCCCTTCAGCGCCAGGTCGGCCTTGGGGACCTGCAGCGCGATGGTGTTGACGTTGTAGCCGGCCAGCGTGTTGTGTCCGGACTCCTTGAGGTTCCCGCCGTACAGCAGGTCGAAGACCCGCAGGTCCAGGAAGAACGGGTCGGACGCCTGCCCGGCGTAGGTCTGCCCGCCGCCGGGCACCTCCAGGGTGGCCTGCTTACGCAGCCGCTCGTAGTCGGGCATCGACGCCTTGCCGACGTTGGACGGAGCCGCGGGCACGTCCTTGAGCAGCGTTTTGGTCGACCCGTCCGCCCGGGTCACGGTGAGGGTGTACGTCTGGGTGAAGTTCAGCGTCGGGTCGGTGAGGTTGTTCACCACGCCGGTGTTGTACAAGAACTGGTTGGCCTCGTCCTTGTAGTGGTTGGTGAACGTCCACGTGTAAGTGGTGTCGGCCTTCCCGTCACCGTCACTGTCGATCTTGATGTTGTAGTGCGCGTCGTCGGCGAACGGGTAGAAGTTCGGGCCGCCGTTGGGCTCCTCGAAGGGGATCCAGTTCGCCACCAGCGTCACGGTGTCGGGCTTGTCGGGGCTGGTGAAGGCGTACACGTCCGTGTTGTCCGCGCGCGGGTCACCCGCGACCAGCGGGGCCTCGCGGTGACTGGAGGCCGAACTGACACCGGGCGTCAGGCCCGCGAGGCCGGCAGCGGCGAGCAGGGCCAGAACCCCTATACCGGCCATCGGCCTCTCGACGCGACGGGCGAGCACCGGCAGGCGGGGCGAACGAGGAAGCGCCATGATCCATCTTTCCGTTGACGGGACAGCACCCGCGCGTCGCACCCTGCTGGGCTGCGTTCACATGCGGGTGGTCGGCGTGGGGTGCCGGTGCGCGTAGGCACAGGCACTGGGGGCCGGACGCGATGGCGAAGGCGGTGCGAGGCGCCCGCGCGGACTCCGCCGCGCACAGCACCCGACGCCGCAGGGCGCTGCGCCCAGCCGCTGTCACGTCCGAAGGGCCGTGCGGCCCACTCCTACGACAGCACTCACCGCGCACAGGTGGCTACTCAATGGAGCCGTTCGAGAAGGGCGCACCGCTGGGCCTTGGCGCGCGACACGTGGCCACACGGATCGTCACCCCCCTGATCCGCGAGCGCCCACCGGGTGCGGGCGGGAGGGATCCGGCGCACAGTCGGACCGAGTCCGGCGCACCCATCGCGCGCCGATGGCCCACGCAAGGAGCATCTCGTGACTGATATCCCCGGGCTCGACCCCTCGACCACCGCGGGGGAACTCTCGCGCCGGCCCCGAGGAGGGCCCCGGCATGGGTGAGCAGTCCTTCCGGCCCTCCACTCTGCCGCCCTGGCCGATCCTGCTGCCCCGCCAGATCCGCCAAGAGCCACGCGACCCCGGTACTCGGTAAGCCCCCTTCGCCCACCTCACCCACAGTGCGTGTTGACGATGCTACGGCGTGTGTTCGACACCTGTGGGGTGCGGGCGTGTCTCATGGGGGGGGAAACCGATGCCGCTGGGGTCTGCTTTCCCGACGGCCGGTCAGTTCCCCGTGCCTGGAGCGGATCACCGCACGGGACGGGGCCGACGATTGGGAGAGACCGTATGCGAGTGACCAGTCCCATCCGCCGCCGCCTGGTGCGCGCCGCGGCGTGCACGGCCAGCGGGGTGTTCGCCCTCACCTCCACCATCGGCCTGGCCATGGCGGACGGCACCAGAGCGGCGGGTGACGGCTTCGGCCCCGGCCCGGTGGGAGAGCACACCATCCAGCCACTCAAGCACGAGTGCACCACCGGCGAGCCCGAGGAGCTGTGCCGCAACATCGGGGTCACCGACGGCTGGTACGACGGCAAGGACGTCAAGTTCCTGTACACGCAGAACTTCTTCTGCGACCCCGCCGTCGCCTCCGGCGCCTCCAACGGCTGCGAGGTCGGCGAGAAGTTCAAGAACGTACCGCCGGGCACCACCTCGGAGGCGTTCACCGACCCACTGTTCATCCCCGTCCCGCTGTTCAGCCCCGCGCCGCCGGTGCAGTGCCCCACGGGCCCGTGTATCGACCACCCCGACAACATCGACCTCTCCCGCCTCGCCGGGGCACTCGGCAAGCCGGCCGACCAGCTCAAGGACGTGCCGCTGCCCGGACACGACCACATCATCGCCGACCGCAACATGGACCGCCCCGAGTGGTGGCCCGTCTACGTGGTCGGCGTCACCAACCCCGAGTCGTTCAAGCAGATCGAGAAGGGCAAGGACCTGGCCACCCTCCAGCGCCTGGCCGCCGACCCCAACTCCGGAGTGACCACGCCGATCCCCACCAATGTCTTCCTCTGGTTCCAGACCCTGGCCGGCACCAGCGACAACTGCCCGCCCGAACACGCCCCCGACAACGCGAAGACCAGCACCACGCATCACAGCGCCCCCGCCGCCGTCGCAGGCCGACCGCCGATGCCCACCGGCCGCCACTGATCATCGAGGCGGGCCCACAGTCCCTGAGAAACGACAGCCGTAGCGAGCCCCTGCGCGGCCTGATCCTCCAATCAGACACCAAGCCCTCCGACGGCCCATGGCTGTCGGACTGCGGGGCCCGGCCTGAGTACCGGACCCCGCGCCGTGCGCCCCACCCGACGCCGCAGTCCAGAGGTGCGCACACCCTCACTTCGCAGCACAACACCCACCGGACGGGCCGGACTCACGCACACCACCCGAACAGCCCAGGGCGGACGAACCGCGCTTGCGCCACCAGGTGGCCAATCTTCACGGCGACCGACGAGGCACCCATCGTCCACGCCCTGCGAAGTCGAGCCCATCTGCTCCAAGGCGGCCAGCCCAGTCAAGCCGTGCACCACCGTGTCCATCCTGTCCGGGAATCCATGCCAGCCACCACGCCGCAGATGGTCTTCACGTGAACGCGGCTGCTACCAGCTCGGTACCACGCTCTGCGTGACGAGGCCGGGCAGGTCGTTCGCACTCGGGTGCAGCCCTTCTCGCGCTGCATCGGGGAAGGGGTCGTAGTCTGCGGGCATGACTGACACGCAGCCCCTCACGCCCCGGGAAGCCTTCGAGATGCTGCTGGCCGGCAACCAGCGGTTCGTCACCGGGATACCGGAGCATCCGAACCAGGACGCCGCCCGCCGCAGTGAGATCGCGCCTTCGCAGGCACCGTTCGCGGTGCTGTTCGGCTGCTCGGACTCTCGGCTGGCCGCTGAGATCATCTTCGACCGGGGCCTGGGGGACCTGTTCGTCGTGCGTACGGCGGGGCACGTCATGGGGCCGGAGGTGCTGGGCAGCATCGAGTACGGAGTGAGCGTGCTCGGCTGCCCCCTCGTGGTGGTGCTGGGCCACGACTCCTGCGGTGCGGTCGCCGCGGCCAGGGCCGCCGTCTCGGACGGCACCCGGGTACGCGGGTACGTGCGCGACGTGGTCGAGAAGGTGACGCCCAGCGTGCTGGCCGCCCGCGCCGCCGGTCGCACCGCGGACGCGGACTTCATCGCGGAGAACGTCCGGCACACTGTCGACCTGCTGCTGGAGCGATCCCACACCCTCGCGCACGCGGTGGAAGCCGGCAGCGCGGCGGTGGTCGGCCTGTCCTACTGCCTGGCCGACGGCACCGCTCATCTGGTCACCACCCGCGGCGTGGACGTGCCGGTGCCCGCCGCCGTGTGACGCTTCAGCGTTCCCGCAGGCCGGGAGCGACCTCGCGCAGCCGCGCGGCGCTGATCGCGCCCGCGCGCACCAGGACGGGGACCTCGCCGGTGACGTCCACGATCGAGGACGGCACAGCCGCCTCGATGGGACCGCCGTTCAGGTAGACGGCCACCGTCTCGCCGAGCATGTTCTGGGCAGCGTTGCAGTCCTGTGGGGACGGCTTGCCGGTCAGGTTGGCGCTGGAAACGGCCAGCGGCCCGGTCGCCACGAGCAGGGATGGCGACCGGGTGGGCGGGCATGCGCGTGGCCACGGTGCCGCCAGTGTCACCGAGGTCCCAGGTGATCGACGGCCTGTGGCGGGCGACCACGGTCAGTCCGCCCGGCCAGAACGCGGCCACCAGCTGGCGTACCGGCCCTGGCAGGTCGTCCACCAGGTGGTCCAGGTCGACCGGAGAACCTGTGGGTGCCGACAACCCTGTCACCCATGCTGAGCTGCGACTTCAGGGTCACGATGTGATCACGTGGGAGGCGTTCGCGAGTCCGTCGACACACGATTGGAAATCGTGACGTTCCGTCTGGTCTACCGATTCGGCTGCCTCCTGCTCGGCTGGCTGCGCCTGCTGGCCCGCTCTTCCGCGGCCAAGGATGTGCCGTTGGCGTCCCAGCAGCCTTCCTGGCCCGACTGGAACGGGTCGAGCATCAGGCCGGCGCGGTTGTGGTGGGTGGCCGTCGCCCTGTCGCCGTTGGCAGCCCGGTAGTGGAACGGGTAGGCGCGCAGTTGAGGTGCGCACCCCAGAGCGGTTGGTCGAACGGTTCGTCGTGGACGAGCACCCGCCAGGAGGGCCGGCTCCAGTGCGGGAAGACGTAGCCGACGTGGATCCGGTGGTCGGGGGTGACGACCATGGTGTTCTTCGCAGCACGGGTGAGGTGAGCACCGAGGTCGAGCAGGGGCTGAAGCGCCCGGTCGAGGCCTTCGGGCGGCTTGTCGGCGGCGTCCCAGTAGGTCGACGGGTCGCCGTACTTCTTGAACAGGTCATCTCCTTCAGGCTCGGAGCGGGACCGGGCCGCCGCGCGGGCGGCGGCCCGGCTGGCGCGGTCAGGCTTCGGCCGGCTCGACGGCCTCGGAGTCGGGGTCGGTCGTGCCCTCGGCGATCTGCCGCTCAGTCTCCGCGAGGCGCAGCTCGGCGATGCCGGCGTAGTGCGGGGTGACCTCGACGCCGATGAAGTTGCGGCCCTCCAGTAGAGCGGCGACTCCGGTGCTGCCGCTGCCCGCGCACACGTCGAGCACCGTGCCTCCGGGTCGGCAGATCTTGACCAGCTCCCGCATCACCGAGACGGGCTTCTGTGTGATGTGGACCCGACCGCTCCTGGGCTGGGAGGCGGTGTAGAGGCCGGGCAGGTAGACGGGGTGGGCGTCGCCGTCGATCGGGCCCTTGCTCCCCCACAGCACGAATTCACAATGCTGAGTGAAACGGCCCTTTTGCGGCCTGGCGGCGGGCTTGTACCAGGCGAGTGCGCCACGCCAGATCCAGCCGCCGGCCTGCAGCGCGTCGCTCGTGGCAGCCAACTGACGCCAATCGGTGAAAACGAGGGCGACGCCGCCGGTCTTGGTCGCACGGTAGGACTCGGCCAGGAGCTGGGACAACCAATACGTGTAACTCCGCTGGTCCTTGTTCTCGCCGGGGAAATCGGCGAGGGAGTGGGCGGCGTCGTTCGAGGTGTACTTCGCCCGGGCCGTTCGGCCAGTCCGCTCCTGGGCGGTGCGTCCGCCCGAATTGTAGGGCGGATCGGTGATGACGGCGTCGATGGAGTTCGAGGGGATCGCGGCGAGCCGGGTGAGGGCGTCGCCCTGATGGATTTCGTAGGGCAAGGGGCGGACTGACCTCCTGGTCGGGGATGGGGGCAGCAGCGGCAACCGGTGTGGCGACCTGGCCTTTCGGCTGGTGAACGGAGGCCGGCGAGGCGGCTCCGGAACACTCGGGCTGCGGCTGCGTCGGGAACCTAGCCCCGAGAGGGCTCGCAACCTAAAACGCACCCCCGACCACCCCTGCGAAGATCGTTTTAGGTTGCGAGTCGCACTGCGCCTATCATCTGCCACGCCCCCGGAGAGCGACCGGCCCGGATATCCCGTTCTAGGTTCCGAGCCAGTCCGGTTCTACGGTGGGGCACCCCGGAGGAACACCGGCTTATGCCTGACCGACGACCAGCAGCCCGTTTTTGGTCGCGAGTCGAGAAGGCATTAGCGTCCTCCGGGCCTGCCGACGGGTTATCCCGGACCGCAGGGCCCACACCGTTTTAGGTTGCGAGCCCTCGATTCGATACCTTCGGCCACCGCAAGCGAATTCCACCCCACCCATTCCAGGGGACACCCATGCCTTTTTCGAGATTACGAGCGCGGCTTGCTGCCGCTCTCGCCGGCCCGCTCGCCCGCACCCGGGTGGAGCGGGCCCCACCCCGCACCCGGCCACACGATCCGACAGGAGCCCCCGCCTTGCTCGCCCTCACCGCACGGATGCGGATGACCAATCCCCGCCCGCCGGACCCTCCCTCCGTCCCGGCCGGAGGTGACGCTCGGGGGGCGCGATGAGCTGGCAGAAGTGGGTCGGCGGCGGTCTCGCCGGCCTCCTCCTGGCGCCATTCGCCATCGCCTTCCCCGCCCTGGCCGTCAGCGCCAACGACTCCACCAAGTCCGACACCTGCACACCCGGCCCCGGTCCACAACCTGTGGACAGCGCGGCGGTCGCCGCCCAGGTCAAGAAGATCCTGGACGGCGCGACCGGGCAGGTCGGCCCGGTCGCCGGGCTGGATAACCCGGCCGTGCAGATCCCCTTCGCGAAGACGATCACGGCGACGGGCATCTCGATGAACGTGTCCGCCCGCGGGCAGGTCATCGCCCTGGCGACCGCGCTGCAGGAGTCGAACCTGCGCAACTTGTCCTACGGGGACAGGGATTCGCTCGGCCTCTTCCAGCAGCGCCCGTCGCAGGGCTGGGGCACGGCCGAGCAGATCCAGGACCCGGTGTACGCCTCGACCAAGTTCTACAAGGCGCTGCTGGAGGTTCCCGGCTGGGAGCAGCTGCCGCTCACCGTGGCGGCGCAGAAGGTGCAGCGGTCCGGATTCCCGGATGCCTACGCCAAGTGGGAGCCGCTGGCGACCGCTCTCTAGCAGGCCATATCCCAGGTGTTGTCGGGGAGTTCGACTCCAGCGCCCACTCCTTCGCCGGGCGCGACCCCGTCGCCCACTCCCTCCGCACCGGCCACACCGAGCGGTTGCGACACCGGAGGCGACGACGGAACCAACTGGGGCGTCATCCCGCCCGGTGTCCTGCCGGCCGGGTACCAGATCCCGACCGATGTCCCGCCTGCCGTGCAGAACGCCATCAAGTTCGCCCTCGGTCAGCTGGGCACGCCCTACCAGTGGGGCGGCACCTGCACCGACGCGCACGACCAGGACCCCATGGGCCGGTGCGACTGCTCGTCCCTGACGCAGCAGGCGTACAAGGCCGGTGGCATCTCTATCGAACGCCGGACCTACGAGCAGGTCCACAACGGCACCGGCGTGAGCGTCGACGCCATCCGCCCGGGCGACCTGCTGTACACCCGGCCCGGCCCGGATGGGCCGGAGCACGTGGGCATGGCGATTGGCCAGGGCCTCGTGGTGCACGCCCCCAAGACGGGCGACGTGGTCAAGATCGCCGCGCTCGCGTCGTGGAAGGCGGACATCATCGCCGCCCGCCGCATCGCCCCGTGACGGCAACTTCCGTCCCTCTCAGCGCACTTCGCGCACTTCTCCCTTTCCCGCGCGGCTCGGCCGCGCATCTTCCTGCCCCTCTAGCCGTGGAGTGTGATTGCTCACCTACCTCGCCGACGCCGCAACGAAGGCCCAGCAGCTGGCCTACGATCCCGGCATCTCGCCATCCGAGGGCGGCCTGCCCGGCCTGTCCGTCCTGAAGTCCACCGTCGGCTCGATCAACCTCTTCGCGATCATCGCGGTCGTCGGTGCACTCTGCGTCAGTGGCATCGTCTGGGCCTGGGGCCACCACACCGGATCGCACGGCAGCGAGCAGAAGGGCAAGCAGGGCGCCCTGGTCGCCGCGGGCTGCGCGCTTCTGCTGGGCGCCGCGAACGGGATCGTGTCGTTCTTCTCGACGGTTGGGACCAGCGTCCACTGATGCCGAAGTCCTCGCCGTTCACCGGCCAGTCCACCCTGCTGCGCCGGCTGCTGATCGGCCTGGGCGTGCTCGTGGTCGTCGCCCTGCTGGCCGGGCTCACCGCCCGGCTGGCGGGCGGCGGCCACCGCACCCCGAGCGCCGCCAACTCACCCTCCATCCCTTCTACTTCAGCGACTTCGACCGCCTCGCCGCACGGACCGAGTCCCGCCCCCTCGGTCGGGGCGACACCGGGTGTGTCCGTCGTGGCCGCTCCGCCGCACACCAGCGACCCGATCGCGTACGCGAAGGCGTTCGCCGCTGCTCTGTGGAGCTACGACACCCGCACGGCGACCCAGCCTCAGCAGCTGGCCGGGCTCCGCGACTGGCTGACCGACGAGACCAAGTACGCCGACCCGGACGCTCTCGCCGCCCAGCTGCCGGACCCGACCCTGTGGAGCCGGATGCGCGACAACGGCCAGCACGCCGTCGGCGAGGCAGCCGAGGCGCACCTGCCCGCCGCGTGGCAGCAGGCCATCGGCAAGGACCCGACGCAGCTGACCGTCGCCTACATCTACGCCGTCACCGTCACCGGCAAGCAGACCGTCAGCTGGCTCGACGGCGGCCGGGGCGCCGAGGACCGCGCCATCACCCTGGCCGTCCAGTGCCGGCCGGGCCGCGACTGCGCGCTGGCCTCCATCGCCACCACCGTCTACCCCTGACCTACACCACCGGTCCCCAAAGTAGGAGTTGATCGCCCATCGGTTTCTGTGATCTACCCGGATCCGGCCTGCTCTGCGATGTCATCGTCGGTGGCGTCAGCGATTCTGTCACCGACTCCATCGGCAACTGGGTCGCGAAGTCCGCCGGCGACCTCGCCAAGAGCGCGGTCGACCTCGCCTCCCGTGCCGTCGACAAGACGACTTCGGTCGACCTGGGTGCGGAGTGGTTCCGCACCAACTACGCGACGATCCTGCCGATCGCGCTGGTGATGTTGGTGATGACCTTCATCTTCCAGCTGATCCGCGCCGCGTGGAGGCGGGATGGCCAGGCGCTCGGCCAGGCCGTCACCGGAACCGTCTCGGCGACCCTGTTCGCGATGACGGCGATCACCTTCACCGGCGTCTCGCTGGTCATCGTCGACGCCCTCAGCCGGGGGCTGTTCCAGATCGCCAACTCGAGCATGGACGACGCGGTCAGGCGACTGGTGAAGGTGTCGATGATCACCGTCACAACGCCGCTCGGCTGGGCGATCCCGGCGCTGGTAGCGCTCGGCTGCGCGGCCGGGGCGATCCTCTACTGGGGCGCGATGGTCCTGCGCAAGGTCACGATCCTCGTGCTCGTCGTGCTCGCACCCTTCGCGGCGGCCGGCGGCGCCTGGGAGCCCACCCGCGACTGGCGCCGGAAGTGGATCGAGGCCACCGCCACGGTCGTGTTCAGCAAGTTGATCATGACGATCATCATGCTCGTCGGCGTCTCCGCGCTCGGCCAGACCGACACCAAGGACGGCATCCAGGCGCTGTCGGACATCATCGCCGGCCTCGTCGTCATGGCGCTGGTGCTGCTCAGCCCCATGGCGATCTACAAGTTCGTCCACTGGGCAGGCGACGGCGGACAGGCCCACGACCTGCACCGCAGCACCGCCACCGGCCTGCAGGTCGGTGCCGCGACCGCCCAGAAGGGCGCCCGGATGGCCGCGACCGCGGGTGCTGGCGGAGCGGGCGGAGCCGCAATGGGCGGAGCCGCCCCGCAGGGCCCGGCGCAGGTGCCCGGCCAGGACGCCCCGGCCGGCGGCAGCGCCGGCAACTCGGGCTCCGGCGAAGGCTCATCGTCTCCTTCGCAGAGCACCTTCCGCTTCCCCGGCACCTCCTCCGGAGGCGGCGGCGACGCGGTCGGAAAGGCGCTGATCACCCGCCGCGCCCAGTCGGGCGGCGACCAGGACCAGCCGCTGATCTCCCGGGCCCCCACCTCCGGCCAGTCCGCCACCGGCGGCGCGAGCGAGGGGTCAGCCGCCAAGCCCGCGAGTGCAGTTGCCGCCGCAGCCTCGGGCGGGTCCGCCGCACCGCAGGTCGTCCTCAGCGCCGCACGCGGCGCCGCTGCCCAGGCTCCTGCCGCCCCGCCGGCATCCGCCGCCGGCCCCGCCACCCCGTCGGTGGCCGCCACCAGCCCGTCCGCAACTCCGAGCAGCCCCGTCGGCTCCTCCACGCCGCCGACCTCCTGACCAGCACCGGCCGGCGCCGCCGCCCGCCCCGGCCGGTGCCCACACCCTGACCGAAGGAGTCGCCCCTGTCGGCCGACCTTCCCACACCGACCGTCCGCTTCCCCAGCCGATCCCGGCGTGGAGTCCTGCTCGGGCTGACCGCCGCCCAGCTCACCGTCGTCGGCACCGCCGGCGCGATGCTCCTGGCCACCATGGTCGCCACCGGACTCGCCGGAGCCGCCCTCGCCACCCCGCTCTGGGCCCTGGCCGCCGCGCTCGTCATCGTCCGCTTCCACAGCCGCTCCGTGGCAGATTGGGCCCCGATCCTCATCCGGTACTACCTGCGCCGCGCCAAGGGCCAGCTCGTATGGCTCGCCCGGCCCGCCACCCGGCCCCGCCGCGACGGCCTGCTCCACCTGCCCGGCACCGACGCCAGCCTGCGCGCCGTCACCGCCCCCGGCGGCACGCTCGGCGCGATCCACAACCCGCAGAAGAACACCCTCACCGCCGTCATCCGCGTCGCCAGCCGCGCGTTCGCCCTGCTCGACCCCTCCACCCAGGCCGGCAACGTCAACGCCTGGGGCCGGTGCCTGGCCTCGCTCGCCCGCACCGGCTACATCACCACCGTCCAGGTGATCGAGCGCACCGTCCCCGACAGCGGCGACGCCCTCGCCCGCTACTGGGCCGAGAACGGCCGGCCCGACGCCAAGGTCGCCGGCCCCGTCTACGAGGACCTCCTCGCCGCCGCGGGTCCGACCGCGGCCCCGCACGAGGCGTACATCGCCATCAGCCTCGACCTCAAGGGCGCACGCCGCCTGATCGGCGAGGCCGGCGGCGGCCTGAGCGGAGCCTTCGCCGTCCTTTCCCAGCTCGTCCCGGGCTTCGAGCAGTCGCTGCGCAACGCCGGCCTCAACCCCCGCGGCTGGCTCAGCACCGGCGAGATCGCCGCCGTCATCCGCTCGGCCTACGACCCGAAGGCGCTCGCCAACCTGGAGCAGTGGTCGGAGACCGGCGAGGCCGTCGCCGACCCGGCCGCCGCCGGCCCCGTCGTGGTCGTCGAGGAACCCGGCCGCCTCACCACCGATACCGCCTGCCACGCGGTGTACTGGATCGAGCAGTGGCCCCGAAGCGAGGTCACCCACGGGTTCCTCCACCCGCTGGTCTTCGCCGGCGGCGCCCGCCGCACCCTCTCCCTCACCTACGGCCCGCAGGCACTGGATGCCGCGCTCAAGGCGGTGCAGCGCACCAAGAACTCGCGACGGTCTGCGAGGTGGACCCGAAGACCGTGACCCGCTGGTTAGGCGGTCGCGTTCCCCACGCACGCCACCGGTGGAGCGTCGCGCACCACCTGAAGGCGGACGAGAACTTCCTGTGGCCGCAGACACACCCCAGGGCTGGACAGGCATCCGGGCCTGGTGCCGGCCTCGTGGCCACCTACGCCGACCGGGCCAGCGTCCCCAGGGAGATGTGGCTCTCCCTACTGCTGGAGAGCGTGACGCAGATCGACGTACTGGTGTTCTCGGGGACGTTCTTCGCCCAGTCGAACCCGAGGATCGCCACGATGTTGGCTCAGCGCGCGGGGGCTGGCGTGAAGGTCCGGCTGTGCTTCGGTGACCCGCACGGGCGCGCTGTTGCGATCCGCGGGCGGGAGGAAGGGATCGGCGACGCCCTCGCGGCGAAGGTCCACGCGTCCCTCACCTACTACCGGCAGCTGCTGGGCACGCCCGGCTGCGAGATCCGTCTGCACGACACCACCTTGTACAGCTCGCTCTTCCGCTACGACAACGACCTGTTGGTCAACCCTCACGTCTGGGGTCAGCCGGCCTCCGCCAACCCGCTGCTGCACCTGCAGAAGGAGGGCACGCTGCGCTGGTTCGACGGCTACGCTTCGAGCTTCGACGCGGTCTGGGACTCCGCCCGGCCGTGGACCGACGACCCGCAGGAGGCCCAGGCGCATGGCCGGCAGGACTGAGTACTACGGCGACCCGGCCGCGCCGGCCGCGAACTCGCTGGTGCCCGCGAGCAACCTGCTCGTCCAGAACGAGGCCGGCGAGATCCTGCTGCAGCGCCGGCGCGACACCGGGCAGTGGGCGCTGCCCGGCGGCAAGCAGGACATCGGCGAGTCCGCCGCCGACTGCGCCGTGCGTGAGTGCGAGGAGGAGACCGGCATCAAGGCGGAGATCACCGGTCTCCTCGGGGTCTACTCCAACCCCGCGCACATCGTCGTCTACAGCAGCAACGGCGAAGCCCGTCAGCAGTTCGAGGTGGCGTACATCGGCCGCCCGATCGGCGGCACCCCCACCGTCAACGACGAGGCCGACGGTGTGCGCTGGGTGCGGCCGGGCGACCTGGACGAGTACGACATCCACCAGAGCATGCGCCAGCAGATCGGCCACTACCTCAGCGGCCAGTACCCCTACCTCGGCTGATCCCCCGCGGCGGCAAGCCGGTGCTCAGTGCGGGCCACCGCCGCCTCGATCTCCGGCCCCGCACGCTGGATGAACCGCCCCACCAACGTGCTGGCCCCGTACCGGGCGACGATCTCCGAGACCCGGTCCCGGGCGCTGGTCAGCGTCCCGTCGGGCGTGGTGGTCATGTCACAGAAGATCAGAGCGTCCACCAGCAACTGGTCATCGAGCAGCGGGAACTCACGCTCCAGGATCTCGCGCAGCCCGCGCTCCTCAGCCTCCAGCAGAGCGACCGAGTGGTTGGCCACCAGCCGGACCAGTCGCTCGTCCGCGCCGTGCTCGTCGCGCAGGAACCGCGCGCCGTCGAGGGGATGAAAGCCGGTCACGGCCAGTCGGGGCGTGTAGCCGACATCGTGGAGCACCGCGGCCGCGATCAGAAGGGCAGCATCGGGACCGAGAACTGGGGCGAGGCGTTGGGCCTGCCGCGCCACTCCCTGGGAGTGTGCCCAGCGCCGAGGCAAGCTCGTCGCCAGCTCCTGCTGCGCGATCTGTTCCGCCCAGTCTGGCGTCGACGTACTCATCATCATGACCTTCCGTCGGGAGCGGCCGGGGTAGTCAACGTTGCCAGGAGCTCGCTGTAAGGCGTTTGATCTCCCCGGGTTGAGCAGATCGTAGGAGCGGCGTGACGGCCTCGCCGAGCAGGGGTACCGGCTCACCCGCGCGAGTCCTCTGCTCATCCTCTCAGCTGCACATTTGGGCAAGTGGCCACACAAAGCGTCTGCCACGGCTGACACCGGCTGTACAGCCAGCGAAGCACCGCAGGCTCCAGCACCTCCAGGATGTCGGTGATCAGGGGCGGGGAGCCGATCAAGGACCGTCTCCAGGTGGATCCGAGGCCAGGTGCAGGAGCCGAGGGCGGGGCCGAAGTCGTATCGCGCTGCGCTGGGCGTGAGCGCGACCAATGAGATCGAGGTCGAGCCCCAGGTCCGTCCGCTCCGGGACTCCAGGTGGCGTACCAGAGCGGCGGGATGGTCCGGCGGCAGCCCGTCGCCGCAGGCGATCGGCAGCCACTGGCCCCAGGCGTCTTCCGGTCGGCCGGCTGCGGGCTCGGGGCGTGCGACGGCTTGCAGCCGGGTCCGGAAGTGGGCCAGCCGGGCGGCCATCGCCGATCGGATCCGTGGGGAGTCGGTGCGGTTGTCCGCCTGCCCCTCCAGGCCGTCGTTGACCACAGCGCTGATGCCCGAGGGTAGCTCGCGGTCCTCCACCGCACACCCGTTCCAGCTGATCAGGCGGACCCCATTGGGCCTGGCGACGATCAGGTGGAACGGGTCGTGGCGCTCCAGCCGATCGTGGCTGATCTCCTGGCCGCTCGCGGCGATCAGCGGTATCTCTCCACGGGAGAGGCGCCGGTGCGCGGGCGCCTGTGGGCCGAAGCCGTTGAGCAGGCAGGCCGCCACTGGCCCGTTGTGAGGGTCAAAGGCCAGCCAGGTTCCCCCGGCCGTCAGGTCCAGGGCGCCGGTGACCGTGGGCCAGGAGGGCCAGTGACGGCCGGGCGGCAGCCACCGGCGGTCGGTGTACTCGTCGCGAACGGCGAGCAGGAGAACCGGCACCGCCGAGCCGAGGTCGATGCTGACGAACGCCGTACACACAGCGACCTCCTACGGCCGTCGGACGGTCTCCAGGTGGCGGGCGGCCATGAGGATGCCCAGCGACGCGCCGGACAGGGTCAGTCGGCCGTCGCACGCGGCCTTCACCGCTTCCGGCAGGTCCCACCACTCAAGTGTCATGCCGACCTCCGATCCGGTCAGCCGCTGCTCGCCGAGGATGAGGCCGCGAGCCAGGAAAAGGTGCAGGCGGGCGGAGCAGCGGGTCATCAGGGCGACGCTGCCCAGCGCCGTCCAGTCCCGGGCGGTGATCCCGGCTTCTTCGAGGAGTTCGCGCCGCCCGGCCTCCCGCGGGCTCTCACCGGGCTCGACGGTGCCGCCCGGCGGGGTGACCATCTCGCCGTGCACGTAGGTGACGGAGCGCACCATCCCGACCCGGCCGCGGTCGTCCACCGGGACGACTAGCGCGCCGTCGGGCTGCTCGGTGACCCACACCTCGCCGCGCTGCCCGTCGGGCCTGGTGACCTGATCACAGTGGACGGCCAGGCTCGGGGCGGTGAGGACCGTCGCGCGGGCGAGCCGGTGCCAGGTCACATCGGCCTCCCGCAGTGCAGGATGACCGGGCGGCCGGTGGCGTGGGCCGCGACCAACGCGGTCAACCTGGCGTGCATTGTGGCCGACAACGTGTCCTCCCAGTCGGAGAGTTGACGGAACCAGTAGTCGTCGTGCTCATCGGACAGCGTGATCGACTCGGCCTGCTGCCGGGTGAGGGTGCCGCCGCAGAAGAAGTAATTGCTGACCGGCGGCCAGTCCTCGGCCGGCGGCAGGAAGTCCACGCCGATCGGCACCAGCGGGCCGTCCAGCCGCAGTCCGGTCTCCTCACGCAGTTCCCGCCGGGCCCCGTCCACCGGGGCCTCGCCCGCATCGAGGAGCCCGCCCGGTGCCCACCAGCGCTGCGGCCAGCCCTGGGCGGCCCGGCCTTCGCTGTAGGCGTCGTGCAGGAGCAGCAGCCGCCCCTCGGGGTCGAAGAGCAGCACGCCGCTCCCGTGCAGGGCACGGGGCAGCGTCTGGACGAATTCCGTGCGCGGCATCCACGTCTTGGCCATCGCGGTGCCCCCTCTCAGCTCGCGAGCGCGACGAGCGCGCGCAGGTGGGCGGGGTCGGAGGTGCCGGGGATCGGCGCGACCAGCGGGCCGAGGTCCAGCAGCCACTGCAGCGCCGCCGCGGGGTCAGCGGCCAGCCCGGCGTTAAGCGGCCGGTATGGCACGTACGGGATGCCCTGGTCCAGGCAGTACGGCAGGGCCGCGTCCTCCGGCTCGGCCATGTTGAGGCAGTTCTGCACGGCGGCGACCGTCACCAGCTCGCCGGCCTCCTTGATCTGCTCGGGGGTCACCTTGGACAGGCCGATGGCGCCGATCTTGCCTTCGGCCCGCAGATCCTTCAGTGCGCCGACCTGCTCGGCCAGCGGCACCTCGGGGTCCACGCGGTGCAGGTAACACAGGTCGATCCGCTCGGTGCCCAGGCGGCGCAGGGACGCCTCGGCGGCGGCGCGCAGGTACTCGGGGCGGCCCAGCGGCTTCCAGACGTTCGGCGCGGGCCGCACCATGCCGACCTTGGTGGCCAGCAGCAGCTGCTCAGGGTAGGGGTGCAGCGCCCGGCGGATCAGGGCCTCGACGGTGTGCGGGCCGTAGGCGTCGGCGGTGTCGATGTGCAGGACGCCGAGGTCGTTGACGGCGGTGCGCAGCAGTTCGACGGCGCCGACCAGGTCGGCCGGGTAGCCCCAGGTGCCGGGCCCGGTCAGGCGCAGGGTGCCCAGGCCCAGGCGGGGGACGGTCTTGCCGGCGATGGTGATCTCGTTCACGCGGCACTCCAGGCGGCCTGGGTGGTGATCGTCTGGACGGCCGACTCGACGGTGGCGGCGTGCGCGTCGGCCGGCACCTGGAGGTGCGGGACGTGGTGGGCGTTCAGCAGCTGGTGCAGCTGCTCGTCCACGCCCCGGCGGAACGCGGGGTCGGTCCAGTCGGGGTCCTTGCCCGGGTGCGCGGCCAGCGGCAGCTGCGGGTCCAGGACGGTGGCGAGGAACACCGCCGGGGCCGGGGCGCAGGCCAGCTGCGCCAGGCCCGTCAGGCGGGACAGCTCTTCCGGGTCGGGGCGTTCGCCGCGGTGCTGGAGGGCGGCCAGGTAGTAGGCGAGGGCGTCGTAGGGGGTGCGGTCCACGATCACGACGTCGGAGGCGAGTTCGGCCTCCAGGGTGGCGGCCGAGGTGGCGTTGATGATCCAGGCGGTGGACTGGGTGGTGTGCCGGGTCATCTTCGGGAAGCCGAGCTCGGCGGCCCGCTTGGCGCAGCCGCCGGTGCGAGCGACGGTGGTGCCGGTGGCGCGCAGCTCCATCTCGATGCGCCGGGCGAGAGTGGTCTTGCCCGATGAGTGGGTGCCGGCGATGTAGAGGCGAAGGGGTGGTGTCACCACAGGGTCTGTTCCTCCGAGTCGGGGGTGGCGGGCCGCGGAGCGCCGGGCATCCCGGGCGGGACGGCTGCGGCGATCAGCGCGTCCCAGGTGTCGTAGTGTCCGGCGAGGTCGAGCAGCAGAAGAGCGGTTGCGTGGGCGTCGAAGCCCGCGCGGTGGCGCTGGCCGGGGACTGCGGCCAGGTCGATGCCGGTCAGTTCGATCAGCGCGTCCAGGCCGTACTTGCCAGCTGTCGGGTAGGTGGCGCGGGCGAGGCGGAGGGTGTCGACCACCCCGGCCGGCTGCCAGTGGGGCATGTGCCGCAGCAGCACGCCGTAGTCCACGTGGGCGGCGTGCGCGGCGATCCACGCGCCCTGAAGGTCCGCGTGCACCTGGGGGCCGACCTGCTCCCAGGTCGGCGCGTCGGCGACGTCCTGGTTGGTGATGTGGTGCACCCGTGTGGCGAACGGCGTGATGGGGTTCGGCGGGCGCAGGAGGGTGGAGCGGGCGGACGACGGCACCGGGCTCCCGTTCAGCACGGGGAATGCAGCGACCTCTACCAGGTCCGGAGGCTGGGCGCCGTTGCCCTCCACGTCGACGACGAAGAGGCGGGGCCAGGTGCCGAAGTCCATCCGGGGTGCTCCTTACTGGGGGGCGGGCCAGCCGATGTCGGCCCGGCCGTGCCTGCGGTGGCGGTGCGGCTTGTCACGGTCGTGGACCTGGTAGCCGAAGCCGTGCTGCAGGAAGTAGCGCGGCGGCTCGTTCAGGCCCGAGACGATGATGGCGCGGTCGTTCACCTCAACGTCGCCGGTCGCTCCGAGAGCACGGGCGGCTTCGGTGGCTTCCTCCAGGCTGGGGGCCTGCCAGGCGTCGCGGCACAGGCCCAGCTGCGCCACCGGGCAGATGTCGCACAGGTCCTGGATGCCGTAGTGGCCGTTGTAGTCGGGCACCTTGTGGGCGTAGGCGACGCCGCAGCTGGTCTTGCGGAACAGGGGCCCGTACGGCTCGCCGCGGTCGTCGGGGCGGCGGAAGGCGTCCAGGATGCGCTGCTCGGACTCCTCCGGCATGATCTTGCGGCGGGCGGTGTCCTCGTAGGGCAGCGGAAGGCCGTGGTCCTTGTAGTAGGCGGCGATCTCGTCGCGGAAGAACAGCCCGGTGAACACCGTCGCGTCCGCGTGCTTCGACAGCTCCAGAGCCCGCCGGATGTGCTCGTCGCTGTCGTTGAGGCCGGGGACGATCGGCCGCCAGTAGAGCACGGTGCGGTAGTGCTCGGCGTGGCGGTGGAGGGTCTGGAGGCTGGCGGCGGCGATGGCGGAGTCCACCGGCTCGATGCCCGGGTGGTCGATGCCGGAGTGGGTGACCAGCACGGTGAGCCGGATGTTCCGGTAGGAGTTGAGGACCTGGCAGTCCTCGGGGCTGACCCGCCAACGGGTGATGACGAGGACGTGGTTCGTCAGGCCCCGCTCGTCCAGCAGCCTGAGCGTGTGGAAGGTGTGCTGCTTGACCACGGGGAGCATGGGGTCCGTGGCCCGGTTGAAGAGCTGGATCGGCGTGCGGTGCGGGCGGAAGTACTGGTGCCCGGTCAGCAGCGCCACCGCGGCCTCGTCGCTCATCAGCGCCCGGGGCGTCTTGAGCTCGAAATTGTCGAACAGGTGCCGGACGCAGTAGCCGCAGTCCAGCGGACACCCGACGATGTGGTTGAGCGACAGGCCCGACTTGCGGTACTCGATCACCTCGGCCAGCTCCGGCTTGAGCTGGCCGATCTGCTCGGCGTTCAGGATCGGCAGGGGGCGGCGGGCCCGGGGTACGGCGGTTGTCATCGGTGGTGGTCCTCCTTGAGGTCGAGTAACTGGTGCTGGCCGGCGCCGAACCAGGTTCCGAAGTCCCTGCGGGCGGCGCGGGCGTGGTCGGAGGTGTGGATCAGGTTCTCCACCAAGCGGTGCTGGGCGCGGGCGGCGGCGAAGCTGTCGGTGCCCAAGTCGGCGCGAATGGTGCCCGGGACGGCTTGGGTCGGGTCGAAGTGGCCGAGCAGGCCGCGCAGCCGCCCGGGGGTACCGGGCTTGCCGTGGGCGAGCGCCACTTCCACCTGCCGTCCGACGTACGTGCTGCGCAGGCAGGCGGGCACGTCCACCTCGAACAGGTCCCGGTCAACGAGCAGGTCCCAGTAGTGGACGTGGATCTGCCAGTCCTCCACGACGACCCGGCGCCGCTCCACGATCCGCGCGGGGGGCTCCAGACGGGCGAGCACCTGATCGGCCAAGCCCCGGCGCAGGCAGTCCGGCTTGAGGAGGACCACGCTCCAGCGCGACCAGTCCACCTCCCGCAGCCGATCGGACCTCACGCGACCTCCCCGGTGGCGACCCGGGTGGGCCAGCGGCGCTCGAACTGCCAGCGCGCACCCGGCTCCAGCGCTTCGAGCACCTGCTGATCGATCACGTCAGCCGGACAGTTGACGATCTGGCGGTGTGCCTCGAAGAGCAGCAGGACCCGCTGCCAGTACAGCGGCAGGTCCAGGGCGGCGACGTCTGCGGGGGTGTGCTGGACCTGGTTGGTGCGCAGCAGTTCCTCGTGTTCCAGCACGGTGCGGATGTGCTTCCACGTGGTGTCGGCGGGCATCATCGGGGCCTCGAACAGCGGTTCGGCCTTGGGGCTGGCGGCCGTCTCCTCCAGCACCCGGTGCGCGCGCTCAAGGTCCCGGACGCCGACGTGCATGGACCCCACATGGTGGGTGTAGGAGCCCAGGCGCAGACCGAGCTGGGCGGCGGCGAACTCCTGGATCAGGGTGAAGGAGTAGACGTCGCAGACCATGCCGCGGTTGGCGTCGTTGGCCCGCATGTAGGTGACCATGTGCAGGCAGCCGTCTCGGGCCAGCAGCTGGAGCCCGACCAGGCACGGCAGGTCCGGGTGGCCGATCTCGTCCAGGTCGCCGGCCTCGAACACCGGCAGGTACGCGCGCTTGCTGTCCGTCTCGGCCCGCAGCAGCTCCAACGCCCGGTCGAACGCGGAGGGGGAACCGTCGATCCGGGGCGCGAAGATCCGAACGCCATACGAGGAGCCCTCGATCGTCTTCCCATCGCGCGAGTCGGCCCGGCGCCGGGAGGAGTAGTGCCCGATCAGGTCCAGGGTCCGCAGGCCGCCCAGGTACCAGAGAGCCTCCGCGTAGTGGTAAACGGGGTTGACCGGCCGGCTCGTCAGGAACAGCGCCCGCTGGCGGGGGTCGGTGAGCCGGAAGCTCGCGCCGATCACCTCGTGACTGTCGTTCCCGCGAGCGGTGTTGACGTGCTCGTGGTTCTCGGTGACGTGCCGCAGGACGGCGGCGTAGGCGTGTTGGAACGAGGGAAACAGGGCGAGGGTGACCACGCTGGACTCCACTTCACTCCTTGGTTTGACGGGATAGTGCGTGGTGCTGGTGCTGTCGCTTCCCCGACCGAGGGGCTAGGGAGGGGAGGCCGGAGGCGCTGGGTCTCAGCTGCGCTAACCGCGTTCCGAGGTAGGCGCCCTGGCGATCTATCCGAACTTGGACTGACGCTTGATCAAGCAAAAACTGCCGTCGCTGCGCTTGGTGGTCTGTCGATGCTGGTGGCCCGCCTGCGGACGGTACGACCCTGTTTCGGGACGCCCGCAAGACGTCCCGGGACGGCTGTCGTCATCACCTGGCGACGGTTTCCGCGTTCCAATGACGCTTCGGGCGTTGGTCGTTTGTGCCGACTTGGGTGGGCGCTCCTCCGTGACAGCAATCGCAGCCGACCGCACTCTGTGTGGCATAGGCATCTGAGATGGTCTACTCATTGCCGTGCGTGGCCGTTGTGGTCCTTGGCGATTGATGCAGAACTTCCCAGGGATTGATCACTGGCTGCGCCTGGAGACGATTGCGCGATGCTGGCATAGCTGGCGCCAACTGGCCTATTCCCCAGGGAATATGGCCGTCGACCTGGCTGTACCACGGTGGACTGCACAGCAGTTTGCCGACGGTCAGTCCATCTCGCACCAGGTTGGCGAGATACAGACTGGGGCAGGTGACATCGAGAGCGTCATGTCCGGGGCCGTAGCAGCAGCTCCAGGAGTACGAACCTCCGTCGGTCGGCTGGGCCGCCGATGGACTAGAACCGGAACCACGGTCCCGCAGGTCGGACGAGACATAGTCCGTGCCGACCCCGGTCAGGGAGTCGGCTGAGGCCGTGCCCGACGCTGAGACGATAACGGAGGCGCCGCCCGGTGCTGGTCCGGGTACCCACCAGGGCGTCACCCCCGATCACAACGCTGACGAGCCGGTTACCAGGGGAGCGGCTGGAGCTCGTAGAACAGGCCGCCGGTGGGACCGTCACAGGGGAGAGTGGCGAGCCAGACCGGAGTGTCCGCGCCGTCGTCGGCTGAGCGACTTGTGTCGCCGTAGGCCATGCGGGTGTTCATCTGCCCCGGTGACACGGCGTTGACGAGGATCCCTGAGCCGGAGAGTTCAGCGGCGAGGATTCGGGTCAGCGCGTTCACCCCAGCCTTCGAGACGCGGTAGCTGACGTTCCCCGCGCCCATGGACTCCAGGGAGCCGAGGTGGCTGGAGATGTTCACGATGCGGCCATAGCCGTTCTTCTGCATCTCGGGGATGGCCGCCGAGCTGAGGCGCCAGGCACCGAGCAGGTTGGTGTCGAGGGTGGCTCGGACCTTCTCAAAGTCGGGGGTGGCCGCCGGCTGCCCCCGGTCGATGGCGATTCCGGCATTGTTCACGAGGACATCGAGGCGGCCGTGACGACTGGCGATGTCGGCCACGGCCCGTGCAACGCTCGCGGGATTGGTGACGTCGAGTTGGTGGGACGAGACCTCCAACCCGTTGTCGGCGAGTTCCTGAGCCGCCTCGTCGCCGGCCCGGCCGTCACGAGAACCGATGACGACGTGCAGGCCGTGCTCGGCCAGGCGACGGGTAATGGCAAGGCCGAGGCCACGGTTGCCGCCCGATACCAGAGCAACGCGATGGGGGAAGACACGGTTCATGCGATCAGTGTGGCAAGCCGACTGTCGAGCGTGGCCATCAGCGGCTCTGTTCCGGCCAGCGGGAACCGCTCGCGCACCCGTCGGGCGCGCACGACATTGCGCTGGGAAGGGGCATCGTGGATGAGCTCCACGGCGGAACCCAGAAGGGCAGCGGCGTGGTCGGCCTCGCCGAGGTCCAGCTGAGCGGCTGATGCTCGGACGACGTAGGTGGCCCGGTCGCGGGTCTTCCCGCTCGGGATGAGGGCCAGAGCCGTCGTGAAGCTGTTCGCCGCTTCGGCTGGGCGCCCCAAATCAAGCTGGCATGTTCCGACTTGGGCGTGGAACTCGGCCTCATCGAAGTACCCGACCCAGCTCGGGTCGCCGTCGCTGTCCGAGGCCCGGGCGAAGGCTCGTGCAGCTGAGGCAAGGGAGCGACCGCATGCGGAGCGGTCGAGGAGCGCGGCCTCCGCGCGGGCCCGTCGCAGGAGAAGCATCGCTTCAGTCCGTGGCGAGACCCCTCCGGCACCCTCAGCAGCGCTGCGCGCCAGAGACAGGGCCTCGTGCGGCCGGCCGAAGTCGTAGCACTGCAGGCTCATCGACTTCAGGACGTTCGCGCCGATGGCACGGTCATCGGCGCTGTGTGCGGCATGAAGTGCGGACACCCAGTACCGCTGAGCGGCGGCATGGAGGCCAGCGTCGAAGGAGGCGAAGCCCGCGATCCGGGCGAGTTCCGCAGCCAGGCGCAGCAGGCGCCGTCCGTCAGCTTCACAGTACGCGGAGCCGGTCAGGATGCCGGTGACAACGCCGAGTTCGGCATCCATCAACCGGCGGGCGCGTTCACCGCCGCATGCCGCCTCCAGTTCCCGCAGGCGAGGGAGACCTTCCTCCATGCGGGTGACGAGGCTGCTACTCACGCGGCCCCCGGCGAGTACTGACGTCAGGGCCGGCGGCTCCACGTCAAGCCAGTCCCGGGCCAAGGCGATGAGAACAGGCCCGGCCAGCATCATGAACCCTCTGCGGTCCAACACGGCGTGCTCCAAGGTGTCTTCCAGCGACTGCAGGCTTCCTTGCGCAGTCCACCGGAATCCCGTGGCGATTGGATCTCCATCCAAGACCCCGGGCGGCCTGCCGAGCCCAATCAGCCGCTCGGAGGGGACTGCGTCCTGCAGCCCTTCCACCGTACGACCCTCAGTCCGCCGCCGAGATTGCCGCGCATCCTCGAAAGCACTGCCTCCGGACGTCAATGATCCGCGCGAGCTACTTCGGTGCGTCAGCCTCACCAGCTCGGGCGGCACCCCGAGGTTGCTCAGAAACTCCACGATGCGGTCGATGTGCGTCAGCTGGGACCGACCGGCCTCCAGCTTCGAGAGGAAGCCCTGGCTTAGTCCGGTGATCGACGCAAGGTCGTCTTGTCGCAGCGGCACGACTTCTCTCAACCGACGGCTCAAGGTGCCGAGTTCCCAGCGAGCGAGGGCTTCTCGGATCTGAGGGTCCTGCCAGACGCGGTCAGGGATGGTCGGTTGGGTAATGGTAGTTCGTGCCAACTTGCCGCAGGGCCCGCAGAGACCGTCGCTGTTCGGGTTGTACCTGCTGAGGGTGCACCCGCACTGTGCACATCGCCGCTCGCCCATGCTGTCCTTCCTCCCCCACGCAAACCGTCTCGGGTCCTGGCCGGTATTCCAGCTGGAATATGCCGCTAGGAATGGGCCCCCAAGCCGCACTTGACGCACCCTACTTCGGGCGAGATCAGCCAGGACACGAATCAGTCAACCTCGTGAGAACACCAGTAGGGCCCTGTCGGTCGCCAAGCTCGCTGCCGATTGGTGAGCCGTGGAACGTCCCAGGACGTCCCCCAGCCGTCCGATCCCGCGGTGATCCCGTCCGTCGCCCCACCGTCAACATGAACCGACGTCGGTGGACGGCCCTGAGATCTTCCCCGCCGTGGTCGCGTCCCACCAGCTCGGCGCCACAGCAGGGAGGAACGGGCGGCGCTCGTCGCCCCCGGCGCGGCCCACCCTTCGACCGCCCGCACACCGTGTAGACGCCCTACACGGTGTGCGGGCGCACCAACTCCCAGCCCAGCAGTACCAGATACCGCCGAGGACACCATGGCCACGCTCCAGGAAACGCAGCAGGCACCGCCCCAGGCCAGACAGCAGCCGACTTCCGGCGCCACTACGTCGGGCGCTGCCGAGATGCCGGCCTACCTACACGACTGGGCGCCCGGCGCCGTGCTGGACAGCCACCGGGCGTTGCCGGCGCGGATCGACCACCGGCTGCTCGGCGGGAAGGACGGGTTCCACGCGGACCGCACCGCGGCGGAGCAGTTGGCCCAAGCGGTGCCCGGGTTCGCGCAGGGTCTGCCGGCTCGTCGGCGGTTCGTGGAACGGGCGCTGCGGTACCTGGTCCAGGACGAGCAGGTACGGGACGTGCTGATTCTGGGAGCCGGGCTGCCGTCGCTCCCATACCTGCACGAGGTGGTCCAGGCGAAGAGCCCGCAGGCGCGGGTGGTGTACGTCGATGACGATCCGCTCGTGTTGAGTCACCTGCGGGCCGAGCTGACGTGCCTGCCGCTGGGCCGGCTGGCGGTGGTCGGCGGGAAGCTCAGCGATCCGCAGCGCCTCCTCGGCTCCAGCGCGGTGGGCGGGTTGCTCGCCGCTGGGCGGCCGGTAGCGGTGGTGGTGGAGTCGGTGCTGGAGTTCATTGCGGACGGGGAGGACCCGCAGCGGCTGGTCGCGGAGTTGATGGCGGGGCTGCCGCAAGGCTCGTGGCTGGTGTTCTCCCACGCCACGTCGGACTTCGCGTCGGCGATGTGGCGGATGATCGCCGACATCTACCGCTCCCACGGGATCGAGATCTTCCCCCGGCCCCGGGAGCAGGTAGCCGGCTTCCTGGATCGGATGGTGCTGACCGAGCCGGGCCTGGTGCCGGTCGACCGGTGGCGCCCGGATGCACAGGCGCTCCCTGAGCTGGGCGACGTCGAGGTGTCGCGGTACGGCGCGGTCGGTCGGCTCGCCCTGCCGGGCGAGGGCGGGGCGCGGTGATGGCGGTCCGAGTGGACGACGAGGTGGTGTTCCACCCGGCCGGGCTGGATGCCGAGTTACGCGGTGCGGTGACGGACCTCCAGGCGGGCCGGTGGATGTCCACCCGCGAGGTGCTGGCCACGACCGGAGGTGACTGGCCGCTGCGGACCGCGCGCAGCCAGGTGCTGGCCGGCGCGGCCACCCGATCCGATGTGCTCGGGCACTGGGTGCGTGAGGACCCGGAGAGCGCTGACCTCGCCATGTTGCGGGCGCGTGTGGCGGTGCTGCGGGCGTTGGCCGCCGTGCGGGCAGATCGCCCGCAGGCCGGTGCGCTGCATGGTGCGGCCCGGGAGGCGTGCTGGCGCGCGGCGCGGATCGCACCGGCTGATCCGGTGCCGTGGGTGGCGATGCTGGAGCTGGCCGTCCTCGACCCGGACCGGCTCCTCCAGGAACATGGTGGAACGCCGCCGGATGTGCTGCTGCCCGCGGGTCCGTGGTGGCTGCTCTCCCAGATCCAGCAGCGTGACCCGTACAGCCGCGAGGGGCACCACCGGATGCTGCGCTGGTGGCTACACAGCGGCCGTACCGGCTTCGGACACGGTTTCGTGAGCTGGCTGATGGACCACGCCCCAAGCGGCTCACCTCTGCGGCTGCTGCCGCTCTACCTGCACGTGGAGCGCTACCGCAACGCCCCGCAGCGGGAAGCGCTCCTGCTCAACCAGTGGATGCAGGAGCCGTGCGTCCGCGACACCGAACGCGCCTGGGAGCGGTGGTTCCTCGGCCAGGCGAGCGAGGAACGGTCGGTGGCCGACCTGAGCCACCTCGCCCACGCCCTGTGGGCTGGCAACCGGAAGGCGGCCGCCGCCCAGGTGTTCGAGGTGATGGGGCCGCTCGGTTCCCACCAGCCCTGGGAGGGCGTCGCGAAGCCGGGCGGCGGTCACGCCCTGCTGCTGAGCGCCCGGCGCCAGTGCGCCAAGGCAGCCACGCGCACCTGATCCCTAGCTATCCGATTCCCGTTCCCAGAAACCTCGTTGGAGGAATTGTGTCCCGCACTCACCGCGCCGTCCCGTCGGACGCCGGCGATGACGACTCCCATCTGCAGTCCCTCGGGTACACCCCGGTCCTGGTACGCCGTATGGGCGCCTTCGGGAACTTCGCGGTGTCGTTCTCGGTGATCTCGATCCTGTCCGGTTGCATGACGCTCTACGGCTTCGGCCTGACCACCGGCGGCCCCACCGTGATGCTGTGGGGCTGGGTCGGGGTCGGCTTTATGGTGCTGCTGCTCGGCCTGGCGTTCGCCGAGGTCACCTCCGCCTATCCGACGTCGGGCGCCCTCTACTACCAGGCTCACACGCTAGGCGGCCCCAAGTGGGGCTGGTACACGGGCTGGCTCAACTTGCTCGGCCTACTGGGGGCGATAGCCGGAATCGACTACGGCGCAGCCCAGTTCACCGGCGCGCTGCTGCAGATGCAGTTCTCCTTCACTCCGACGCCCGGGAAGCTGTTCGTCATCTTCGCGGTGATCCTGCTGCTGCACGCGGTGGTGAACCTGCGCAGCGTGCGGCTGGTCAGCATCCTGAACAGCATCTCGGTCGTCTGGCACCTGGTGGGCGTGGCGGTGATCGTGGCGGTGCTCGCCCTGGTGCCGGCCCACCACCAGTCCGCCAGCTTCGTCTTCGCTCACTTCGCCAACGGCACCGGCTGGCACAACCCGGTGTACGTGAGCGCGGTCGGACTGCTGATGGCGCAGTACACCTTCAGCGGCTACGACGCCTCCGCGCACCTGTCGGAGGAGACCACTGGGGCGTCGGTGGCAGCTCCCCGCGGGATCGTCCGCTCGATCTGGGTGTCCTGGATCGCCGGCGCTGTGCTGCTGGCCGGTCTGACCTTCGCCATCCAGGACTACGCCGGCACCGCCGGCACCGCCACCGGGGTGCCGCCCGCGCAGATCTTCCTGGACGCGATCGGCCCGACGGGCGCGAAACTGCTGCTGCTGATCGTGATCGGCGCCCAGCTGTTCTGCGGCGCGGCCGAGGTCGCCGCCGCCAGCAGGATGGCGTTCGCCTTCTCCCGGGACGGCGCGCTGCCGGGCTCAGCCTGGTGGCGCCGGGTCTCGCCGAGGACCGCGACGCCGGTGGCCGCGGTCTGGCTCTCGGTCGGCGTGGCCGTGGTGCTCACCCTGCCGGTGCTGTACTCCCCGAGCGCGTACGCGGCGGTCACCTCGATCAACGTCGTCGGGATCACGCCGGCCATCGCGATCCCGGTGTTCCTGCGCCTGCGCGCAGGGCGGCGCTTTCGGCCCGGGCCGTGGACCCTTGGCTGTTGGAGCAGGCCGATCGGCGTGGTGGCCGTGGTGTGGGTCGCCTGCGTGACGGTGCTGTTCTGCCTGCCGCAGGTCTCCCCGGTGACCGTCGATTCCTTCAACTATGCCGGGCTGGTGTTCCTGCTGGTCCTGGTCGGCGCTGAGGTCAGCTTCCGGATGGTCGGCCCGCACTACACCGTCCCGGTCGCCGACCGGGCGATGGCCGAACTCGCAGCCGAGGTCGTGTGATGGCCACCGCACCGATTCCCGCGGCGGGCAGAGGGGCACGGTTCCGCGGCAGGTTGACGCCGATGCAGCTCCGGGAGGCGGTCGAGAGCGGCGAGGTGCGCCGCGTGCGAATCGCGACCATCGACCTCCAGGGGCGCCTGCGCGGCAAGACCTTCCCGGCGGGCGGCGTCGTGGACCGGCTGCTGGACGGCACGATGCACATGGAGGGCTGCGGCTACCTGCTGGCCACCGACCTGGGCATGACCCTGGCGGACAGCTGGTGGCGTGACGGCTACCCGGATGTGCCGCTGGCCCCCGACGTCCGTTCGGCACGGATGGTGCCCTGGGTGCCGCACACCGCGCTGGTCCTCGCCGATCCACTGGACACCACCGGGCAGCGCCTGCCCCTCGCCGCGGGCACCGTGCTGCGCGAGCAGCTCGCCGTTCTGGCCGACGCGGGTCTGGAGATCAGGGTGGGGCTGGAGAGCGAGTTCGTCGTCTACCACGCCCCGGACGAGGACCAGGCGCCGCAGCAGGCTGCAGGAGCGCGCACCCGGCGGCCGGTGACCGGCCCGGGCCGGGACTACGCCTTCGACATGCCGGAGAAGGTGGCCCAGTACCTGGCGCGCCTAACCTCCGCACTGTCCGGCGCCGGCCTGCCGGTGGAGGCAGTCAAGCTGGAGGGCGCGCCGGGCCAGTTGGAGATCACCTTCCCGTACGGGGACGCACTGGAGGCGTGCGAGCAGCACGTGCTGTTCAAGGAAGCGACGCGCGCCTTCGCCGCCCGGCATCACATGGCCGCCACGTTCATGGCGGCGCCCGACGACTCGACGGGCTCGGGCCTGCACCTGCACCTCTCGTTGTGGCGCGACGGCGAGCCGGTGCTCGCTCACCCGGGCCGCCCCGAGGAGCTGTCGCCGCTGGGCGAGCACGTGGTGGCCGGCCTGCTCGGCGCGCTCCCGAATCTGATGCCCCTCCTCGCCCCGTACGTCAACTCCTACAAGCGGTACCGGCGGTACTCGTTCGCGCCGACGCGGTTCACCTGGGGCCGGGACAACCGGTCCTGCGCGCTGCGGGTGGTCGGGCACGGCCCCAGCCTGCACCTTGAGGTGCGGCTGCCCGGGGCGGACGCCAACCCCTACCTGCTGGTGGCCGCAGCTGCGGCAGCCTGCCGGTGGGGGATCGCGGAGCACCTGACCCCGCCCGCGCCGGTCTCCGGTGACGCCTACCGGACCAGCGCCCCGCTGGTGCCGCTGTCGCTCGGTGAAGCCCTCGATGTGTTCGAGCAAAGCGCCCTGGCTGTCGAGCTTTTCGGTGAGAGGGTCATCGCCCACTACGCCCTCGCGGCTGACGCCGAACTGCGATTCCACGAGCAGCACGTGAGCGACCTCGAAGTCGCGCGTGGCTTCGACCAGGCATGACCCGGCACCCTTCGAGCCCACTTCGAGCCACGCAGGAAGAGCCTTGTTGAGATCCCTCCACTCGTCCAGCGAGAACTGCCTGTTGCTGGACCGCAGCCCGGCGCTGGCGGTTCTGGTGGCCGGCGCGCCCGGCACCGCGCAGATTCTGGCGCGCACCCTGAGCGATGCCGAACTGCTTGCGGTCACCGAGCTGCTGAGCATCACCGCCCCCGGCAGTGGCCTCGGCGAGGAGCCCGACGCGATGGTGACCCTGCGCATGGGCCGAATCGGCCTGGACGGCGCCGCGGTCACTCTTCTCGCCGTCCCCGACGAGGAGCGGCTGTGGTTCCGCTGGGAGGAGCTGCTGACCGCTGCTGATGCCGCACTCGTGGTCGCCGACCCCCAGGACCCGGCAGGCTCCCTTGCCACCATCGAGTACCTGCACCGGCGCGGCATCCCCCTGGCCGTGGTCATCGACCAGTCCAGCACCTCGTGGCCCGGCACCACCGCCGACGTGCGGCAGGCCCTGCGCCTGGCCGACCCGCGCGTTCCTCTCGTCGCGGCCGACATCACGGAACGCGGTGCCGCACTGCGGTCTCTGGTCGCCCTCGTCGAGCACGCCGACGCCTGCGCGGCCGCAACCCGGCCGCTGCGGCTCCGCAGCAGAGAGCCTGACCGTGGAGCCCCACGACCCACCACTGAGCCCTTCACCTCCCGGAGCTGACCGATGAACCACCCCCACTACGACGGGCCGGGCAGACTCGCCGTACCGCACCTCGTGGGCATCGACGAGATGGGCATGCCGGCCCTCGCGCAGTTGCTCCTGCAGCGCGGCGCCCGCGTGACGGGCTCCGCGGCGGCGGAGAGCGAGATCACCACCGAGCTGGTGAAGGCCGGCGCGGTGGTCACCTACGGCTTCGACCGCGCCACCGTGCGCGCCGACCGCTCCGCGGTGCTCTGGTCCGAGGGCGGCATCGCCCAGGGGCTCGAACTCGCCCGCGCCAAGGAGATGCGCTTGGCGGTCCTGCACCACACGCAGGCGCTGGCGCTGCTCACCGGCAAGGCTGCGGCGTCGGTGGTGGTGACGGGCAGCCACAGCATCGCCAACACGGCCGGGATGCTGGTGGCCGCGCTCGACGACCGCAACCCGTCCTACCTGCTCAACGACCCGCCGGTCGGCGGCGACAGCGGACACCACGGCGGTGACGGCCTGCTGATCGCCGCCGATGAGGACGAACAGGAGGGCACGGTCCCCGCTCTTCGGCCCACCGTCACGATCATTCTCAACGCGGCGACGTCGCCGCCCCGCCATCTGGACCAGGACTCCGCGCTGGACAGGCTGGAGGCTTCGGCCCGGCGCAGCGCCACCGTGGTCCTGCCCACCTGGGACGCCGGTGCCTGCACCCTCGCCCAGCGGCTGTGCGAGCGCTCGGGCCCGCGGGTGATCCGGGTCGGGGAGTGCCTGGACGCGGACATGCAGATCGTGGGGATCACCTGGGATGGCACCCACAACCGGGTCACCGTGCAGGACACCGACGGGTCCTGGCACACCCTCCTCGTGGCGGTCGCGGGCCGGCACAACGCCCAGGCGGCGGCCCTGGTCTTCGCGGCCGGCCGCGTGCTGGGCGCCGAGGGCGAGGACCTGGCCCGTGGCATCAGCGAGAACTTCGCCGGCGTCGAACGCTCGCTGACGCCGCTGTACCTGCAGGCCGGAATCACCGTGGTCGACTCCCTGGCGACCCACCCTGTCGAGGTCGAGCAGGATCTGCGCGCGGCGCGGATGCTCACCGAGGGCAGCGTCATCGCCGTTCTGGAACCCGACGACTGGCATCGCACCCTCGACCTGGGCCCTGAGATCGGCGCCCGGCTCTCCCCGGCCGACGAGGTGGTGCTCCTGCCGGTGCACTCCCCCGGCTCCCTGCCGCACCCCGAGGCCGGGCCCGGGACCGCGGCGATCGCCCGCGCCGTCACCGCCGCCGGCCTTCGCGCCGAGCACGTGCACGCCCTGGACGACGAGCAGGCCGACGCCGGCGCGGAGCAGCTGATCGCCTCGCTCGCGCAGCCCGGCGACCTCGTCCTGATCATGGGCACCGGCCGCGCCGCCCGCCTCACCCGCCGTCTGCTCTTCCACCTCGGCGCACCCACCGCCCCCATCCCCACCGACCTGTAGGGCGCCCGACGCCGGCCGTCCTCGGCCCCGATGCACAAGCTCAGATGAGAGAAGGACATGACCCACCAGACCAACGCGTGGCGGCCGATCAGCGATGCCATCGCGGAGCCGTCCGCGATCCGGCCCCTGCCCGTCCGTAGTCCCGGCACCCACCGGCCCGACCCGGAACCGACCGCCGCCGGCTGCGACTTCTTCACCGCCCGGACCGCCGCCACGCCCCGCCGCTACCGTGACCTGCCGCATGCCGGCACCGTGCAGCCCGAGCCGGAGCGCGCGTGAGCACCCGCCCTGCGACCCGCAGCGGCCGCGGACTCCAGGAGCCACCCGTCAACCCTGAACCGCCCCCGGCTCCGGCCAGCACGGACCACCTGCTGTGGCAGGGCACCGGCCCCACCCAGCAGGGCTTCCTCGGCCTCGCCCACGAGAGCCGGGTGCAGTCCGCCTACTGCCCCGCACTCATCAGCGGCGCCCTGCAGACCCCGGATTACGCCCGCGCGGTCCTTCGCAGCGTCGTGGACCTGCACCAGTTGCCCGATGATGTCGAGGAAGGTGTCGCCGCGCGCGCCGCCCGAGCCGCACTCCTCGGTGCGGACAGCCGTACCCATCACGTCCTGCTCGGCGAACAGGCACTGCTCACGGCCGTTGCCGGACCTGCGGTGATGCGTGCCCAACTCCGCCACCTGCTGCACCTGCTGGAGATGCCCGCGCTCACCGTGGCCGTCATCCCCGCCCGCGCGCGGCTGCGTGTCTACCCGGGTGACTCCTTCACGATCTACGACGGGACCCGCGTCGAGACCGAGGGCTACGCCGGCCCGCGCACCATCACCGCCCCGGACCGGGTCGCCACCTTCCAACGCGCCTTCGACCTGCTGCGCGACAGCGCCCAGAGGGCACCCACGGCCCGCGAGGCCATCGCCGCCGCCCTCAGGGGCGTCTGACCTTTCGGGCCCCCTACGGGCGGATGGGGTCTGCGGTCACAGCCTCCGTCACGTAGGAAGGCAGCACCCACGCCGCCGTCTACGGCCCCGAGGCCCCCGTCAACGCGGTCTTCATGCTTGAGCACCACATCGGCGGCGGCCAGATCCCGTTGCGCTGGCCTGGCCAGGAAGCCTACGCACTCATGCCGGCCCACGGCGCCGACGGCTGGGCGAAGAACCAGGCCGAGAGCCGAGAGGCCCACCACCGGATGCACGCTGGCGTGTGGATCGTCATGGATGACCACGGGGTGATGTGCTCTCGCGTCGCTCCCGACGTCCCGCGCCATGCTCTCCTCTCCATTCTGGCCGGCATGGATGATGACGGCGAGTTGGCGGAACTGGTCGCCGACATCGGCGAGGCAGAGGCGGAGAAGCTGGTGCACCAGCTGCGGTGATGGCCGCAGACCCGCGGGCCACGGGCCGTGGAGCAAGGGCTTCCTGCGGTCGACATCGAGGGCTTGAGCTGTGACCGACTGCTGCGCGTCCGTAGGGAGTTGTGTTCGTCGCAGAGGGAGTCCCTGGCGTTCTGGGCCATCCCCATCCCAGCGGGTGCCCGGCTGGCTCCCGCTCGGCGTCGCAGCCGGGTGGTGCTGGCTGGCTGCCGCAGCCTTCTGCCATGCCGCTGAGCGAAGACGAGAAGACCCTGCTGTCCCTGGTCGCCAAGGCCGCTGCCCCGGTCGCGATGTCCGACTTCTTCGAGAAGATCTACCCGCCCGCCCTTGGAATCGACGAGAACCATCCGGAGCACCCGGCCTGAACCGAACGGCAGATCGCCCTGTACGGCGTGTCCGTCAGTCTGTGGCAGCGCAGTCTTGTGCCGCCGTGTGGGAGCGACGCACACCCGCGAGCAGGCAACACCGCGCGTTGGCGTGATCATCCCGCCGCTGCCATGCTGCCCGGCGACTCTGTGTTTTACGCCGCACTTTGGGAGGTTCGCGGGCGCAGGAAGTGGAGGAGGTCCGCGGTGATCACGCGGTAGCTGCCGCCCACCTCCACGACGGTCACCGGGTAGCGGTGCTCACGGGCCATGCGGTACCCCGCGGTCCTGCCGAGCGAGAGCAGCTCGTTGGCCACCGACAGCGGAATCGCCGGCGGGAGAGCAGCGAGAGCCTCCGGGGCATACCTCCCCGACCGGGCAGTCCGGACTGCGTTCACGGCAACATTCCCTCTCGCGCGATGTTCTCTGTGCGAGAAACATCTATCACACCTGCCCTGGCAGCAGAAGACAGTCCATGTATCCTTCTCTCATGGAAGAATCAAGTGAGCATTGGCCGGCCTCACTCACGGCGCGGATCGCCCGGGTCGTCAAGGAGCAGCGCGGTCGGCAAGGCATGACGACGCATGACCTCTCGGAGGCGTGCGAGGCCAGGGGGGTGCCGATCGCCGCCAACACCATCACCAAGATCGAAAAAGGGCAGCGCGACTCACTCAGGCTTGAGGAGGCCATCGTTCTCGCCCACGCCCTCGATCTGCCACTCGTTGCGTTGCTCATCCCGTTGGAGGCTCAGGCCGACATCGACCTTCTTCCCAACGTGACCATTCCCGTGTGGGAGGCAGCGGCCTGGGTCACCGGCGAGGACCACTTGGGCGAGGCGCCGTCGCCCGGCTCGGCCCGTGCCGTACTCGGCACCTTCCGTGAACACGACGTCGATGTCCGAACCGCGCTGATCTCCACCCGCGAAGCCCACAGCCGCCGCGTTCAGGCACGCCAGGCCCTCGGCTCCGCCCGCTACGAGCAGCTGGCCCGACAAGCAGACGAACTCGACCGCATGGCCCACGAGGATTGCGCGCGCCTGAAGGCCGTCCGGGACCAGATGCGGGCCGACGGGCTCCAGCCGGCACCGCTGCCGACCACTCTCGAGTTCGTCGACGCTCCCGAAAGGCCGGCTTCCGGCTGACTCGAACATCCTGGCCGGGGCCCAGCACACACCCCCGCAGCTACCCCGGACTTCCTTCCCACCGTCGCACCTGACGGTCCCCGAGACGGCCTTCGCCTGGCAGCTTCCGTCCGTCCCGGAGACCCAGCCACCCCTTGGCCATCGACCAGAGAGGGCTCGCCCCATAATGCCGCATGCCCGCACACGGGCCGCACGCAGTGCGTTCCCCCCTTCCCCTCCGCCCACCCCAGGCTGCGCCTGCGCGCCCCCGGACGCTCCCGCACTCCTCCACACCGCCGACGAGGCCGCCGCGATCCTCAAGGTCAGCCCAGGAACGCTGCGCCGCTGGCGCCGCGAGAACACGGGGCCGGCCTACGTCAAGGTCGGCGGCCGAGTCGGCTACCGCCACCAGGACCTCGTCGACTACCTGGCCAGCTGCGTCGTGGTGCCGGAGGTGGCGGCCTGATGACGACGCCAGAGCGCATCGACGCCCCGGTCGGCGTCAAGATCTCCACCGACATCGAGTACCGGCCCGGCAACCCCAACCCTTACCGCGCCCGCGTCCGCTGGGTCGACCCGATCACCAAGGCCCGCCCGTCCCGCTCCACCATGTTCCCCACCGAGCCCGATGCGCAGGACTGGCTCGACCGCATCGCCAGGGCGGCCGGGCGCGGCGTCAGCGTCGACCTCGCCACGACGTCTCTCAGCGCCTACGGCGACTCCGTCATGGATCTGGCGATGCGGGGTCTCGAACTCAAGACCCATGCCCCATACATGGCCGGCTGGCGCCTTCGCGTCAAACCCACCGTCGGCCACCTCCAGGTCGTCGGCATCACCGCTGGCATCGCCGACCGCGCCCTCAACGCCTGGATCGCCGACGGTGCCGGCATCTCCACCCTCAAGAACACCATCGCCGTGTGGGTCAGGGTCATGGAGCAGGCCCTCCGAGACGGCATCATCGAGATCAACCCCGTCCGCCTGAACGGCTGGCAGAAGCTGATCAAGACCCTCGAGGACGAGGAACACGACCCCCGCGGGCTGGCACTGCGCGACTGGGACACCCTCGACCGCCTCGCCGACGCCCTGGTGGCCGCCTCCTTCAACCAGTACGACGGTTGGGGCGACATCGTCCGCTTCGCCGGCGGCACCGGTGCCCGCATCGGCGAGGTCTCCGGCGTCCGCGCTGGCGACATCGACACCGACAAGTGGATCTGGCGAGTCTGCCGACAGACCACCACCGCACCCGGCGGGCTGATCGACAAGGGCACCAAGGGCAAGCGCTCCCGCCTCGTTCCGATCATCCCGGAGCTGCGGCCCAACATCGCCTGGCGGATCTCCCGGGTCGGCAACCGGCCCGATGCCCGACTGTTCACTGGCCCCCGCGGCGGCCGGGTCACCACCGCGGTGCTGCGTGATGCCACCCACTGGGACGATGCCGTCGTCAGCCTGGGCTACGAGTATCTGCGCCGACACGACCTTCGCCATACCGCCCTGACCTGGTTCGCCGACGCCGGCGTCCCGCCCCACGTTCTCATGCGAATCGCCGGCCACGGCCAACTGACCACGACCCAGCGCTACCTCCACCCCGACCTGCGTTCCATCGAACGCGCCGGAGCCCAGCTCACCACCTACATCAACGCCTCCCGCAGCCTCCCCGGCCCGAAGATCGAGATCGAGCAGATCCGCCAACTCGCCATCGCGCCCTGAGAGCGACGTCAACATCCCGGGGCCGGGCTCCCGTCTCCACGGGGAACCCGGCCCCGGGGTTATCAGCTAGAAGCCTGCGAAGCTGGGCCATACCAGCGGCACGGATCAACGGCCCCGAGCCGCACCAGTTGCCCTACGATCAGCGGGCATGGACCCAGCCCCGCTCTCCGGTGTTCCGGCCAGGCGCACACCTACCAGCCCGCACCCCTTGCGGCGCGCGCTGTTCGACACCTCGGCACTGACGTCGGACGTGATCGCCGCCATCAAGCGGGGCCAATCCTCGTCCCTCGAAGCGGCTGCCGCGAGGGGCACAGTCCGCGCCTACATCCCTGAGCACGTCCTCGCGGAAGTTCCCCGGGTCCTGGGCGACCGGCACGCCGAGGGCGGGAAGTTCGGCCTTGGGCTGACCCTGCGGATCTGGCGCGAACGCTACCTGCCACACCTATACGTGGTCGCGGCCGACGGCCTGCCGATGACCCCAGAAGCCGCAGTCCTCGAACGCGAGGACCCATCGGACACGGGCATGCTCCTGCTCGCCGGCGTCATAGCCCCCGTCGTGATCATCGCCGAGGACAAGGACCTGCTACGCAGCAACCTCGCGCACGAGGACTGGCGCAAGCTCCGCGCGGCACTGGGCAAGGTCGGCATCGTCGAGGGCAAGACGCGCGACTACACCGAGACGGCCGCCGTGCTCCTGACCTTGACCGGGCATGGCGTCGCCGGCATCGCCCGGATCGCCGCGAAGGCCCCGGCGCTCGCGGCCGGCACGTTTGCGGCCGGCGCAATCGCCACCACGCTCTACCTCCGGCGGCATCCGAAGAAGCCCCAGCAAGCAGACCGACCGGGATTCTGGCGACTGCTGTGGAACGACCTCGAGCCCAAGATGACCGAAGCCTTCGACAGGCACGGTCAGGGCGAGCGGCTATGGCGGGAGGCGGAACGCGGCACCCCGGGCGAGAGCCTGCTGCACCACGTCGCCCGCCTGCTCGCCGAAGCGCCCGAGCCGGTGAACCGCACCCAGATCGTGGAAAAGATCGGCACAGGTGACAGCGGACACAAGGCGCGGATGGCCGACGTCCTCGACGTCCTGACCCGGTACCCGGCCTTCTGCGAAGTCGAACGCGGCCGGTGGCAGCTGGGGCGGCGTGTCACCGATCCCGCCGGCTGAGGACCGGATCCCGCCGTCTGGTCCTCCACCGACGACGTTTACCGAACGCCGTCCGACGCGGACCAGGCAGGGCCCTGTGCACCGTCCTCTGCTCCGTGACAGTACTGGACTGGCCGCCGGTCAGCGGCGTTCGACGCTGAACCCTCTGTCGTGGAGCGCCGCAGTCCACACCGTCCGGTCGAACCACTTGGTGATGTCCGGCTTGAGCGAAGTAATGGCTGCCATCCGGGCGTCCCAGTCATGGCCGGCCTCACCGCGGGCGCCCTCGCATCCCGCGCAGCCGTCCTCTCCGTGGATGTGGCCGGCCATCCAGGCGTTCACCGCAACGTTGACAATCACGCTGTAGAGGTCACCGCCCGACTCGACGAGCGCGTCGGGCACACCCGCGAGGATCAGTGCCAGCTCCGGGTTGGCGACCGGGGGCATCGGCGCCCGCCCTGCCTCGTCACTATCGGCGCTTTCCCGCACTTCCTGGTCCTGCTTGGCAATGGCAGCGGCGAGTGCGTCGGCGTTGAAGTACCTCCAGGCGGAACGCACCTGGACACCCAACTGCTGGGCAACACCCGTCATCCTCTCCTCGATGATGTCCTCCACCATCCCGGGTCGTACGGTGACTCCCCGTCGGGCCAGCGCCGCCAGGGTCTCAGTGGCTGCTTCCTTGAATGCCTTCGTGTTCCTCAGCTGCGACAGGTAGAGGTGATTCCGCAGGCCGCACCGCGCCCCAGAACACACCGCCTGATCCGGAAACAGGTACCCAAGACTCACAACCCCCGGCCGCGCGGAGTCTCTGGAGAACGGACCGCGGGCTTGCTTTCGACAGGCTGAGCCCCCGGCATGTAGTCGAGGAGAAGGCCCCTTGGCCAAAGGTCAAGTGCGTCACTGACTGGCCGGTCCGGCATGACAGACAGAAGCTGCGCTCAGGGCGGTCTGGCGGGGTCATCACCCAGAGCGACCGGCCAGGCGGCCCCACTGAGCCGTCGGGTCATTCGGCGGCCAGCCGGGCAGGGAGGGATGTGTCGATTCTGACGCCAACCCGCCGCCTGAAAGGCGGTCACCTCTGGCCAACTTTCGCCACACAAGCGGGATTTCCGCCGGCAACCTGGCTGGAAGTCGATTGTTACGATCCAGTCTCGATCACTGAGAGTGATTGCCAATTCGGGCAAATCAAGCACCGCTGGGGAGCATTGAGTCCAACTTCCTGGACCCTGGTCCCAAAGTGGTCCCAAACAGCATGCGAACCAATTTCCTTGGCCCCTGACAGCCCGTCATGCAAAAGGCCGCTGACCTGGGATTTCTCCCGGCCAACGGCCTTTCCGACTCACGTCGGGACGACAGGATTTGAACCTGCGACCCCTTGACCCCCAGTCAAGTGCGCTACCAAGCTGCGCCACGTCCCGTGGTCTCGCTGCCGGGCTTGCCGGCTTCTCGACCTTGTCCCCGGTGACCCGGTGACGTGGAAAACAATACAGCACGGCGGGGGGTGCTCGCTGCCAGGTTTTGGTGCAGGTCACGGGGCACGTGGTGGGGGTCCGGCGGGGTGGGGGCGGGTCAGGGGGGGGGGTGGCGGGCGTCGTAGCGGAGGAAGGCGGGGCGGCGGGCGGCGAGGAGCAGGACGCAGGCGACGCAGGCCAGGCCGCCGGAGATGACCGAGACGGCGGGGGTGGTGAGGGCGGCGACGGTGCCGGACTCGAAGTCGCCGAGGCGGGGGCCGCCGGCGACGACCACGATGAAGATGCCCTGGAGGCGGCCGCGCATCTCATCGGGGGCGGCCACCTGCATCATCGTGTTGCGGAAGATCATGCTGACGGTGTCCGCGCAGCCGGCCACGGCCAGCAGGGCGAGACCGAGCCAGAGGTGGCCCGAGGTGAGCCCGAAGGCGGCGATGGACAGGCCCCAGGCGGTGACGGCCGCCAGGACGGCGGCGCCGTGGCGGTGGACGCGGGCGATCCAGCCGGAGAAGAGGGCGCCGGCCAGGGCGCCCACGGCGGGGGCGCCGACCAGCAGGCCGACGGTGCGGGCGTCGCCGCCGTAGAAGCCGGCCGCGATGGCGGGGAAGAGGGCGCGGGGCATGCCGAAGATCATCGCGGCCAGGTCGGCGAGGAAGCTGGTGCGCAGGTTGGGCTGCTCGCGCAGGAAGCGCAGGCCGTCCAGGACCGAGGCGCGGCCCCGGCGGCCGTCGGCGTCGACGCCCGGTGCCCGCTCGGGACGCATGGCGGGCAGTCGCCACATCGCGTAGAGGGTGGCGGCGAAGGCGACGGTGTCGACCAGGTAGGCGGCCTGGAAGCCGTAGGCGCCGATCAGCAGGCCGCCGAGCATGGGGCCGACGGTCAGGCCGAGGTTCATGCTGATGGTGTTCAGCGCGTTGGCGGCGGGGAGCTGCTCGGCCGGCACCAGGCGGGGGATCATCGAGGACCGGGCCGGCGAGGAGATCGCGAAGAAGGCGCCCTGCAGGGCCACCGCGCAGTAGAGGACGGCCACCTGGCGCAGGTCGAGCAGGGCCTGCGCGGCCAGGATCGCCGAGGCGGCGGCCAGGCCCGCCGAGCCGATCAGCCCGAGCTTGCGGCGGTCGACGGTGTCGGCGATCGCGCCACCGTAGAGGCCGAAGGTGACCAGCGGGACGAGCGAGCAGAGTCCGACCAGGCCGGTGGCGAAGCTGGAACCGGTGAGGGCGTAGACCTGGACGGCGACCGCGACGGCGGTCATCTGCTGGCCGATCGAGGAGACCGCCTGCCCGAACCAGAGCCGCCGGTAGTGGGCGCCCTCGCGCAGTGGCGTGAGGTCGGCCAGCGCCCCCCGCAGGACCCGCGACACCCGGGAGGACGGCGAGGACGGAGCGGCCGGGGCGGGGGCAGGGACGGGCGACGTGGACGGAGCGGGGGCGTCGGAGGTGGAGGACGGCGGCGGCTCGGCGGCGGGTGCGGGCGAAGAGGTGGGATGATTGGTCGACACAGCGACCTATCGTCACCCCCGCGCCCACGGCGCCCGCCACCGGGGTCCTCCCCGCGCGGTACCGGCGCTCAGCCGCTCGGCCGCAGGCCGCCGCTCAGCCCCACACCACCGCCTTCTCGCCGGCCCGCACCACCACCGGCAGCTTGTTGCCGGGCGGCGGGAACGGGCAGATGAAGTGGTCGGCGAAGGCGCACGGCGGCAGGTAGGCCCGGTTGAAGTCGAGGACCGTCCGGCCCTCCGCGTCCGGCTCGGGCAGGGTGATGAACCGGAACCGGTGCGTCTCGTGCCCGCTGCCGCCGTCGCTGAGCACGCCGCTGAGCAGCTCGCCGGACCGGCTGACGGTGAGGGTGTAGGACTCGCCGCCCAGCCGGAAGTCGATCTGGCCGGTGACCGCCAGCGGGCGTTCGCGACCGTCGGCGTTGGGGACGTTCACCGTGCGGTCGCCGGTCTCGTAGGGCGTGAAGACGGCGGGTACGGACCACTCGGGCGCGTACGGGAACACCGAGATGCCCGCGAAGGTGACCCGGTTCTCGGCCGCGGGGTCGAAGACCCGCAGGGCGAGCTCGCCCTCGCGCTCGATCGGGACCAGCAGCAGGTCGCCGACCCAGGCCGTGCCGTGCTCGGGGTGCGTGTCGGGGTGCAGCTCCAGCGTGCCGTCGACCGGCGTGCCCTCACCGGCGGCGGCGCCGGCCCGTAGGCCGTCGGCTGCCACGGCGGCCACCCGGACGGTGCCCCCGTCGGCGGACCAGCGGCCGGGGACGCCGGGGATCTCGACAGCCTCCGGGCCCAGCCAGTGCGTCCCGATGAGGGCGAGCATGCCGTGCGGGGAACTGACGGACGCCGTCCGGGCGTCGGTCCAGCGCTGCCACTCTTCGGCGTCGTTGTTCATCTGGTGCCCTCCTCGAGACGGACCGGAACGGGTAACTGGCGGGGACGGAAAGGGTCTGACGGGGTCTGGACGGGAATCGCCGCGGCCGGCGGTTCAGCTCTCGCGCAGTGGCCGGAAGAGGCCCTCCTGCACCACCGACACCACCAACTGGCCGCTGCGGTCGAAGATCTGGCCCCGGGCCAGGCCCCGGGCGCCGTGCGCGATCGGCGACTCCTGCTGGTAGAGCAGCCAGTCGTCGGCGCGGAACGGGCGGTGGAACCACATCGCGTGGTCGAGCGAGGCCATGTCGAAGTTGCGCTGGCCCCAGAGCGGTTCGACGGGGGCGCGGACGGAGTCCAGCAGGGTCATGTCGCTGGCGTAGGTCAGGGCGCAGACGTGGATCAGCGGGTCGTCGGGCAGCGAGCCGTTGGTCCGCAGCCAGACACCGCTGCGCGGCTCGACGCCGGCCAGCTCCTCCTGGGTCCAGCGCAGCCGCTCGACGTAGCGGATGTCGAACGGCTGGCGGCGGCTGATGAACGGGGGCAACTCGCCGAGGCGGTTGCCCACCTCGTCCAGCGCGCTCGGCAGGTCCTCGGGCGCCGGCACCGGGGGCATCGCCTCCTGGTGCTCGATGCCGCCGGGCTCGGGGACGTGGAAGTCGGCGGTCAGCGCGAAGATGCTGCGGCCCTGCTGGATGCCGAGCACCCGCCGGGTGGTGAACGAGCGGCCGTCCCGGATCCGGTCGACCTGGTAGACGATCGGCACGCCGGGAACGCCGGGGCGCAGGAAGTACGCGTGCAGCGAGTGCACCGGACGGTCGCCGTCGACGGTCCGACCGGCCGCCACCAGCGCCTGGCCCGCGACCTGGCCGCCGAAGGTCCGCTGCAGGGACTCCTCGGGGCTGCGCCCGCGGAAGATGTTGAGCTCGATCTGCTCCAGATCCAGCAGGTCGACGAGCTGGTCGACGGGCGTTCCCATGGCGTGCGTCCTCTCCGAGCGGACACGCCGGTGGGCCCGGCGGCATTCCGCTGTCGTTAGCCAGAAGTCTGCTGGCCACTCGGGAATTCCCGCTGTCCTGCAGACGGGTGTCCCGGGCGACGTCGCGAGGCCCGGCCGCCGCCGGGGACCGCCGGCTCAGGCCAGGCCGGACTGGCGCACGGTGATGTTGAGCCGTCCGGTCAGCGCGGGACCCGGCGCGCCCAGGTCGAGCCCGGGATCGGCGCTGCCGGGCAGGGTGCGCAGCACGCCGTGGTAGGCGTAGCGGGCCGGGCCGCCGAAGACCAGCAGGTCACCGCTGCGCAGCTCGAGGTCGGTCCAGGGGCGGGTGCGGGTCTCGCTGTTGCCCAGCCGGAAGACGCACGAGTCACCGAGCGAGAGCGAGACGACCGGGGCGTCGACGCGCTCCTCGCGGTCCTGGTGCAGGCCCATGTGGGCGCCCTCGCCGTAGTGGTTGACCAGCGCGACGTCCGGCGCGTAGCCCTCCACCCCGCTCACCGGGCCCGCCGGCACACCCTCGTCACCGTCCGCAGCCGCCTGCACGAAAGCCGTCCCGTACGCCGTCCCGTAGGCCTCCCCGTACGCCTCCGCGACGGCGCGCCGCGCGAGGGCGCCGAGCAGCGCCGGGAAGGGCTTCACCGGGGCGCCGTCGCCGTCCTGCACGGTGCGCGTGTAGGCGTACGGGAACCAGTGCTGCGGGCAGCCGGCGGACGCCTTCCGCGCCACCCCGCAGGTCGGACAGCGGGTGACCACGCCCCAGTGCAGGCCCAGGCAGACCTGGCGGACGGACATCTGACCGCCGCCGGGCAGCCGGACCGTCCGCAGGCCGGCCGGCGGACGGGCCCACTCCCGGCAGGCGACGACCAGCTCGCGCTGCGCCGCCGGGTCCAGCCAGTCGGGCACGAGCACGGCGCCGGGCGCCACCACGGCCCGCTCACGCCCGAACAGCTCGCCGGTCACCGATCCACCCCCTCCACCGACCCCGCCGACCCCGCCGACCCCGCCGCCAGCTGGGCCCGGGTGGGCATCGCCGTCCGCGCGCCGGTCCGGGTGACGCTGACGGCCGCGGCCCGCACGGCGAAGCGGGCGGCCTCGGTGAGCGTGCGCCCCTCGGCGAGGCCGACCGCCAGCGCGCCGCAGAAGGTGTCACCGGCACCCGTGGTGTCCGCCGCCCGCACGGCCGGCGCGGGGATCAGCTCCACCTGCTCGCCGTCCCGCACCAGCGCGCCCTCGGCACCCAGCGTGACCACCACCCGCTCGCAGGGAAGTCCGGCCGCCGACCGCGCGAGCTCGGCGCCCGCGAGGCTCGCCTCCGCGACGCCGCATAGGCGGGCCAGCTCGCCGCGGTTGGGGACCAGCACGTCGACCAGCGACCACAGCTCCTGCGGCAGCTCCGCGGCCGACGAGGGCGCGGGCGCCGGGTTCAGCACGAACGTGCCGCGCGCCAGCCGGGCCGCCGCCACCACGGCCGCCGCCGGGATCTCCAGCTGCGCGACCACCACCGCGGCCGCGGTGCGCAGCGCGCCCGCCGCCTCGACGGCCGCCACGCCGACCCGCGCGTTGGCGCCGGGCGACACGACGATGCAGTTCTCCGCCCGGCGGTCGACCAGGACCACCGCATGGCCGGGTGGTCCGTCGACGGCGGCGAGCCGGCCGACGTCGCCGGCCTCCGCGGCCAGCTCGGCCCGCAGTGCCTCGCTGTCACCGTCCGTGCCGACCGCGCCGACCAGCGCCACCGAGCGGCCCAACCGGGCCACCGCCACCGCCTGGTTCGCGCCCTTGCCGCCGCCCAGCCGCACCGCCGGGCCACCCCGGACGGTCTCCCCGGGAGCCGGCAGCGCGTCCACCTCGATCACCAGGTCGCGGTTGACGCTCCCGACCACCACGACATCCACGCTCTCGGGCATGCCCCCATTCTGGGCCACCGCGCCCTCATGCCCCACGCCCTCATCCCCCGCGCCGCGCCACCTCCACCCCGACCTCGTCCCCCGACTCCGGCTCCTCCTCCGGCCCCACCCCGGACCCGGGCCCCGGCCCGCCCAGCAGCCCCAACTCCCGCGCGCAGGAGGCCCAGGCCTGCCAGCCCTGCTCGCGCAGGATCTCCTGCGCCACCGTGATCTGCTGACGGCGGCTCGCCCGGTCCGGCCGCGAGGCGTAGCGCGAACCGCCCGCCTCCCGCCAGGTCGGCGGCCAGATCTGCAGGCCGCCGTAGTAGCCGTTACCGGTGTCGGCGGTCCAGTCGCCGTCGCTCTCGCAGTCCGCCACCCGGTCCCAGACCGCGTCGGGGGTGGCGGTGGGGACGGTGTCCGTCCCGGGGTCCGGGCCGGCGGCCGGTGCGGACCGGGCCGACACCGCGATGATCACCGCCACCCCGCAGAGCACCACACCTGTTCGACGTCGGATCAGCCCACCGCTCAGCATCCTCCGACTCTCCAGGAGCCCGCCGCCGGCCCGCGACCCGGGCGCCCACCTCCGTACGCCGTTCGAGTCCCCGGCCCCACCTGGCCCCCACCCAACCCCACCCCGGCCAACGCGAACGGGACGCGGCCCCCGCCCGGGGGGGCGGGGGGCG